>NZ_JAAQOK010000016.1:0-88172 GCF_011683705.1 Enterobacter sp. 725m/11
TTATCTCCCGATGCAAATGACCGATATTGTGACTTCACTGGCTTCCGGTATGCCGATTTATATGGTTGCTATTCAGCAGGGCGGTCAGCTCCGTGACTCGTTTGGCGGTGTGGGCAATGCTCTGAAAGCAATGTTGTCGATGGTGACTCCTGCCCGAGTGGCCATTGGTGGCCTGGCTGGCGCTGTACTGATCGCGGCCAAAGCGGGATCGGACTACTTCACCGCCTACGACGAAATCAACAAGGCCATTATCAGGACTGGCAATATTGCCGGCACGTCAGCGCTCCAGATTATGGCTTCCTCTCACTCTATTGCTGCCTCTACTGGGGCTACTGTAGGAACCGTTCAGAGCTTGATGACTGAGCTGGTTGACATGGGATCGCTGACACAGCAGCAACTTGAAAAAGCAGCGGGCTCCACGGCGTTGGCGGTTCAGACCGGTATAGTCTCGGCGCAGGACATCGCCAAAGCCTATAAGGACATCGAAAAAGACCCTGTTAAAGCGCTGCAGAGTCTCAACGAACAATATAATTTCCTGACCGTTTCACAACTTAAGCATGTTGACGATCTGATAAAGCAAAAGGACCAGACCGCGGCCGTTACGCAGGCTATGGACCTGTTTGGCGATACGATGGCAAAACGTGGGGAGCAGGCTTACGACTCGCTGACACCGTTTGGTCGCCTGTGGCTGGATATCAAGGGCTGGGCGTCTGAGGCCATGCAGAGTATCGGTCAGTGGGTAGCTGAGCTGGCATCAAACACACTGAAGGAATTCAACGCAATTTATTACAGCGTTGCGATCGTTTTCCAGAAGCTGAACCAGATCATTTCATCCTCTATCGCTGCCGCGATTAACCTCGTTCCTGACTGGGCGAAAACAGATACCTTGCAGGGATGGCAGGACTACAACGAACAAATGGCCGGCGCATATGGTGACAGCGTCTCTCAGCTGAAAAAAGACTGGGATGCGGCTGATATCAGTGCAGGTAAATACCTCGATACGACCAGAAAGATAAGTACCGCAACCACCCAGAAGGATCGGGAAGGAGTCGCTGCTTTTGGCAAAAAGACCCAAACCGGAAAGCAGGGCACTTTATCGGCTGGCGATCGCAGCACGGATGCTGCCCAGGCCGAATTACTGGCGCTTCAGGCACAGTTACGCGCGCTGCAGCAGCATAAAGGGCTGAACGACACTATCAGCCAGCAGCGCAAAGATCTGTGGACGACTGAAGCGAAATTTCAGGTGCTGGAGGAGGCCTCGCGTTCACGTTCTTTGACAAAGCAGGAGAAATCCCTGCTGGCGAATAAAGAACAGGTGCTTCAGTTGGCACGGCAGAAAGCCCTGTTAGGTGATCAGATTACCGCACAGGAACAGCTGAACAAGCGAATGGATACCTCGCAGAAATACGTCACTCAGATGGCAGAGAAGCAGGCTGCATTAGTGAACGGTGCCGGGATGAGTGACCGTCAGGCACAACGTGAACTCGCGAAAAGTCAGCTTGCCGCTGGCTGGAAGAATGCTGGAGGTTCGCTTGACGACGAGGGCTATCAGAAGCAGCTTAAAGCGGCGAATGATTACTATGATGCAGAGGACAGGTTGCGTGGCGACTGGCTGACCGGCGCGAAAAAGGGCTGGGCTGAATTTGAGGACAGCGCGACCAATGTTTACTCGCAGGTGCAGACGATTACCAGCAATGCGTTCACCGGGATGGCCAGCACACTTACTGACTTTTTTACTACTGGTAAATCTAACTTCTCAGATTTCCTGACTACCTTCCTGAAGGGCATCGCCCAGATGCTGACTCAACTGGCTCTGGTTAATGGAATGAAGTCAGCCTTTGGTGGAACGGGTATCGGGGCGTTTTTTGGTTTCTCTGGTGGCGGTCTGGTGCCGAGGTTCGATAGCGGTGGTTACACCGGTGATGGCGGTAAATACCAACCGAAAGGCGTAGTTCACGGTGGTGAGTTTGTCTTTACGAAGGAAGCGACCAGTGCGCTGGGTGTCGGTAATCTTTATGCACTTATGCGGGGCGCCCAAGGGTATGTAAACGGCGGCTATGTTGGCCGTGCCCCGATGTATGGGCTGCAATCTTCGGCAACGAGCGGCGTAACCGTTCAAACGTCCGTGACCGTTCATAACCAGAATACTCAGCAGCAGACTTCTGGTGACAACGACGCTATTTCGCGGGCTTACAAGCAGACCATTGATCAGTCAGTGCGCGCAGGTATTGCCAAACAGCTCCAGCCTGGTGGTCTCATCTGGAATGCAACAAAATCAAGATAAGACGAATCGGTGTTTTTTTTGATCATATTATTCATCATGTTAAGATGTTTCCGATTGCAATCAAAGGAAACTTAAAATGAAGAAGGTAGTGGCTTTAGCTGTTGGGGCTTTAATGTTGTCTGGCTGTACTGTTCGTGTTGCTGATATGACTGTTGGTAGTACCAAAAATTACAACCTGAACGCAGCTAAGTTTGAAAAAGGTCAGCGTGTGACTGGTGAAGACAAAGCTCCAATTGTTATTTTCCCGCTGGGCATTCCAAGCGTTAAAACTGCAATGGATCGGGCTATTGAAAAAGATAAGTGTTCCGTAGGCTTAAGCGACGTTGTTATTTATCAATTAAACCACGCATTTCTGTTCGGCACATATGGTTACCGTGTTGAAGGCACGCAGATTATCGACAAATCTCAGCTTGGTTGTGAAACCCGCTAATTTCCTTCTCATACTGTCACAAGCCACCCTCGGGTGGCTTTTTTTATGGAGCAAACATGGCCTTAGAAACGTTCATCTGGCGGACCCAGATTCAGGCTGGAATGGAAGGGGAGCTCACTTACACTACACGCTCTGCATCCTTTGGAGACGGCTTTGAACAGATCGCCGGTGAAGGCATCAACCCTGAAAAACAGTCATGGCCGATGACCTTAACGGGAAAAAAGGCAGAGATGCTCGATGCGCTGAGTTTTTGCCGCAAGCACATCACAAAATCCTTTATCTGGACGTCTCCTGTTGGCGAAACCGGTTTATACCGGATTGAAGCTGATTCCATTAAAGCCCAGCCGCTATCCAGCAAAGTGATGACCATAAAAGCAACCTTCAAACAGGCATACGCACCATGATTACTGAAGATTATCAACGCCTCGAACCGGGTGAAAAAATACGTCTTCTTGAGGTAGACGGTTCTGCGTTTGGTCTGGACGACGTTCTGCGCTTTCACGCTTATAACCTCCCGCATACTGAAGAAGAGATTGCGGCTGCTGGTGGCGACGAATCAAAGTTAAAGGCGAAGAGTATCTGGTGGCAGGGCGAAGAGTATGGTGCCTGGCCATATAAGCTCGAGGGATTGGAAGCTTCAACCGATGGCAGTAGCGCCCAGCCGACGCTCACCGTTGCCAACATTGACAGTTCTATCACTGCGCTCTGTCTGGCCTATGACGATATGCTGCAGGCCAAAGTTACGATTCATGAAACTTTTGCGCATTACCTGGATGAGCGCAATTTCCCGGATGGAAATCCAACAGCAGATCCCTTGCAGGTGAGAAAGCGGGTTTTCTATATCGACGGTAAAAATAGCGAGCTTCCCGGTGAAAGTATCGAGTTTGTTCTTACCAGCCCGATGGATCTGCAGGGGTTGATGATCCCGACCAGGCAGCTTCATTCCCTGTGTACCTGGTGCATCCGGAATAAGTACCGCACCGGCGATGGGTGCGATTATACGGGCACGCTTTACTTCGACAAAAACAACAATCCGGTAAGCGATCCCTCATTGGATGAATGTAACGGCACGCTCACCGCCTGCAAGCTTCGGTTTGGTGAACACAATGAACTTCCTTTCGGTGGTTTTCCTGGAACATCTTTGATCAGGAGTTAACATGCGTCAGAAAACAATTCAGGACATCCTGGTGCATGCCGCGAAAGAATATCCCCGCGAATGCTGTGGTGTAATAGCGCAGAAAAGTCGGGTGGAACGCTATTTCCCATGCCGTAATCTGGCTGCCGAACCAACGGAACAGTTTCACCTTTCGCCAGAGGATTACGCTGCTGCTGAAGACTGGGGGACGATAACGGGAATCGTACATAGCCACCCCGACGCGACGACCCAACCAAGCGAACTGGACAAGGCTCAATGCGATGCAACGTTGCTGCCCTGGCATATTGTCAGTTGGCCGGAAGGCGACTTTCGCACCATCACTCCCCGCGGTGATTTGCCACTGATCGGGCGGCCGTTTGTGCTTGGACACTATGACTGTTGGGGACTGGTGATGAGCTATTACAGGCAGGAACATGGTATCGAATTGAAAGATTACCGTGTTGATTATCCGTGGTGGGAGGACTGCTATCCGGACAATTTCTATCAGGATTGCTGGTATGAGTGTGGTTTCCGTGAATTCGACGGGCCGCTGCAACCGGGGGATATGGTGATCATGCAAGTTCAGTCTAGCAAGTGGAACCATGCCGGCATATTGCTTGAAGGTGATATCTTACTTCATCATCTTTACGGTCATTTAAGCCAGCGTGTGCCATATGGTGGGTATTGGCGTGAGAGGACAAACAAAATCCTTCGCCATCAATCGAAGTTTATATAATAATGAGTCCAACTTACTTCATTAACGGATATTAATGTGGCATTTGTCAACTTGAATAATTTTTATATTAAAATGGTCGTGGTCTGCGTTCCATTTGTCGTTGGGGTCGGGCTTGCATGCTTGAGTTTCTTCGGGCACAGTCACAATCTATGGACTGGGTTTGGATATTTGATAACGTCCGTAGCAGTGAGTTTTTTCCTGTTGCGATGGTTGGTATGGGGAGATTTGAACCTCGCCAACGGTTCAGCCATTGCTACAATCGGAGGTGGGTTAGGTCTGATAGGAATCTTGGCTGGTTCAAATATTACTGATCCTGCATTTATTCAAGTGCGCACCGATTTACAGGAGTCCTTCTTAGATGCGTCCTTAAATTGCAAAGGTAATAAGACGTTATTTGACGGTGCTCTTACGTCTTGTTTAGCAGCTACTTCTAAGGATGCTTTGGCGTTGGGGCAAGAGTTGATTAAAGCCAGGTATTTAGCTCCGACATTATCTTTGGCAGATGGTGTGTATCATTCGAGCGATGAAGCTAAGGCGGATGCATGTTTAGTAAATTATTATTTACTTTCAAAGGAATGCCCAAGTAGCTTTATAGAATTCAATAAAAAACACCCAGAAGTTGCTAATCCGTCAGCCAATAATAAGTAAGTTGATTTGAATTCTTGGATTGCGTGGTAAAAACATCAAAAAGTCTATCAACATTAACAGTCTCTCTTAGTCAAGAGAGACTTTGGAGGCATGTATGACATTTTTAACTGGTCAGCCGATGAGAACCATACGCCTCTATGGAATACTTGGCTCAACATTTGGTCGTGAATTCAAACTTTCTGTTGCTTCGCCTAAAGAAGCCGTTCGTGCATTGTGTGTGATCGTGCCGGGTTTTGAGCGTTTCCTGAATACTAGTAAGCAGCGCGGGCTTACTTACGCTGTATTCAGTGGAAAGCGTAACCTGAACGATGATGAACTCTCTATGGATCAGAGCACCGCTGATATCCGTATCGCGCCGGTTATCCTCGGGAGTAAACGTGGTGGAGTATTCCAGACCATCTTAGGCGTGGCTTTGGTCGCAGTTGGTGCTGTGGCGTCATACTTTGGAGGTGGTGCTGTTGGCGTACCTCTAATGCAATTTGGCGCTGCGATGGCCCTTGGCGGTGTTGTGCAGATGCTATCTCCACAGACAACCGGACTTGCGAGCAAGCAATCGGCAGACAACAAGGCTAGTTATGCCTTTGGTGGAGTAACAAATACGACAGCTCAGGGCAATCCGGTACCTCTCTTGTACGGACGGCGCCGTATAGGTGGCGCGATCATCTCCGCCGGTATCTATGTTGAAGATCAGCAGTAAGCATCGTGTAATGAGCTTACTTAATATGGGGTAACTTGAGCTTAGATTCAAAAATGAAAAAAATATCTACTCTTTTCCTTTGTACTTCCTTATTTTCAGGCATGGCTTTAGCTGATAACAATTACCTACCTCTCCTCTATAATTTATCTACTATGTTTGATTTCAATCCAGTTAAAGGAGCTGTCAAATCATTAGATACTGATGTTGAAGAAAATGGTAAGGTCACTTATAAAATAGCCATCAAACTAGCTAAGAATGGTTGTGTCGAAAGCTTAGATCTTGATAACGTTTCGTCTGGTCATGAAACAAATCTAAAAAATAGCAATGGTAGTCTTGTTGGCCAAAGAGATGGTAAGCCTTTCTCTATACAGCTCGATGAAAAATGTAATATTTTGACTAAAAATGAAAATGGTGACGAGTTGCGATATATTCTTTACTCGAATGGCTTAATTAAAGACACCTATTATTTGGGTAAGAAAATATCTGAGCATTTTTATGATGATAATTCTAATTTGATACGTTCTGAGTTTTATGGTTCTGGTAAGGTCCTCTCTAAAAACGAAATATCTTATGTTGATAAAGACAGGAAGCCTCTTGATTATAAAATTATAAACACATCAGTTTACTCGGAAGGTTATACAGCAACGAATACTTGTCATTATAGCGAAAAGCTTGTACCTGAAATATGTAAATTAACAATGCAGAGCGCAGGGAATCCTGTGCCGAAGCCAGTATTAATGACAGCGAATACGAAAGTTGAATTCTACTAGATTAAATACATTTCAATAAGCCACCTCCGGGTGGCTTTTTTTATGGGCGCAATATGGCTATAGCAACCGCTATTAAAGGCCGCAAGGGCGGCAGTTCAAGCTCAAGAACTCCTACGGAACAGCCAGACGATCTGCAGTCAGTAGCCAAGGCAAAAATCCTTCTCGCGCTGGGAGAGGGGGAGTTTGCTGGTGGCCTGACTGCGCGCGATATTTATCTCGATGGCACTGCACTTGAGAACGCAGATGGTTCGCAGAACTTCAGCGGTGTGGCGTGGGAGTTTCGTTCTGGAACTCAGGCGCAAAAATACATTCAAGGGATCCCGGGTACCGAAAATGAAATCAATGTAGGTTCCGAAGTTTCCAGCACCACTGCATGGACGCGCACGTTCACCAATACGCAGCTTTCAGCTGTTCGCCTGCGTCTAAAATGGCCTTCTCTCTTCAAACAGGAGGACGATGGCGAGCTGGTTGGCTATTCGGTCAACTACGCAATTGACCTTCAGACAGATGGCGGTACCTGGCAGACGGTGCTAAATACCAGCGTGACCGGGAAAACCACCTCCGGTTATGAACGCAGCCACCGTATTGATTTACCTCAGGCGGGCAGCACATGGACCATCAGGCTGCGCAAGATTACAGCCGATGCCAATAGCGCGAAGATTGGCGACACGATGACGCTGCAAAGCTTCACAGAAGTAATCGACGCGAAACTGCGTTATCCGAATACCGCGCTTCTGTACATTGAATTTGACTCGAGCCAGTTCAATGGTTCAATTCCGCAAATTTCCTGCGAGCCCCGCGGGCGTGTTATTCGTGTGCCCGATAACTATGACCCTGAAACACGAACATACAGCGGCACCTGGACGGGCGCATTTAAGTGGGCATGGACGGATAACCCTGCGTGGATATTTTACGATCTGGTGGTCACTGACCGCTTCGGCCTTGGTAATCGGCTAACGGCAGCCAATATCGACAAATGGACGCTTTATCAGGTCGCTCAATATTGTGATCAATCGGTACCGGATGGTAAGGGCGGCAGCGGAACTGAACCTCGTTACACCTGCAACGTATACATTCAGGATCGAAATGACGCTTACACCGTCCTCCGTGATTTTGCTGCAATCTTCCGTGGGGTGACCTACTGGGGCGACGACCAGATTGTTGCCCTTGCAGACATGCCCAGAGATGTCGATTTTACCTACACGCATGCAAACGTTGTTGACGGCAAATTCGTATATTCCAGCAGTACAACCAAAAGTCGCTACACGAACGCTCTTGTTTCCTGGTCTGATCCGGCAAATGGCTATGCTGATGCAATGGAGCCAGTCTTCGAACAGGAGCTGGTGGCGCGCTATGGTTTCAACCAGCTTGAGATCACCGCCATCGGTTGCACCCGGCAGTCTGAGGCTAACAGAAAAGGGCGCTGGGGGATCCTGACCAACAATAAAGACAGGGTTGTCACCTTTGACGTTGGTCTGGACGGCAATATCCCGCAGCCTGGCTACATAATTGCTGTCGCTGACCGAAATCTCTCTGGCCGAGATTTAGGCGGTCGATTATCTGCGGTTAATGGTCGTGTACTCAAACTTGACCGGGTACCAAGTGCTAAGGTCGGCGACAGGATAATGGTAAACCTGCCGTCGGGTATTACCCAATCCCGGACGATTCAGTCCCTGTCAGGTGGAATGGTTACCGTGACAACCGCCTTTAACGAGCTTCCACAGGCCGAGGCTGTATGGGTTATTGAATCTGATGAACTCTATGCGCAGCAGTACAGGGTAATTAGTGTCACCGATAACAATGACGGGACATATACCATCACGGGGGCAAATCACGATCCGGATAAATTCGATCGCATTGATACCGGAGCCATCATTGACCAGCGGCCGGTGAGCGTGATCCCGCCGGGCAACCAGTCGCCGCCTGCGAACATCGTGATCAGCTCGTTTTCCGTGGTTCAGCAAAATATCAGCGTCGAAACGATGCGCGTGAGCTGGGACCAGGCGCAGAACGCTATCGCCTATGAAGCGCAATGGCGCCGCAATGACGGGAACTGGGTTAACGTGCCGCGCAGCTCCACCACGTCATTCGACGTCCCGGGGATTTATGCCGGGCGCTATCTGGTGCGCGTGCGCGCAATCAACGCCGCTGAAATTTCATCTGGATGGGGGTATTCAGAAGAGAAAACGCTGACGGGTAAAGTGGGCAATCCACCGAAGCCGGTTGGCTTCATCGCTTCTGAAAACGTGGTTTTCGGTATCGAGCTGAACTGGGGATTCCCGGCGAATACCGACGACACGCTGAAGAACGAAATTCAGTACAGCCTGACGGGTACTGAGGACGATGCGATGCTGCTGGCAGATGTGCCATACCCGCAGCGTAAATATCAGCAGATGGGATTGAAGGCAGGACAGATTTTCTGGTACCGCGCGCAGCTGGTCGACAGAACGGGTAACGAGTCCGGGTATACGGATTGGGTGCGCGGGCAGGCCAGTATCGATGTTTCCGACATAACCGATGTGATCCTGGAGGACATCAAAGGGTCTGAGACGTTCAAGGACCTGATAGAGAATGCTGTAGATACCAGCGAAAAAATTGCTGGTATGGCTGACGATATCCTGCAGGCAAACAATGAACTCGAACAGCAGGCGCTTGCCATACAGAAAAACTCTGACGGACTGGCCAAGGCTGAGGTGAAAATCGATGAAATGTATGTCTCTATGGACGGCATGATAGGAGGCGTAAAAAACTCAGCAATAGCCATTATTCAGAACGGGCTGGCGCAGGTGGCCGCGCGTAAAACGCTGTCGGCATCGGTCGCAGGTAACAGCGCGCAGTTAGACCGTCTCGACGAAGTGATAGTAAACGAGAAGGAGGCAACAGCACGCGCATTGCTGAGCCTGCAGACAGATGTCAACGGCAATACAGCATCCATCAACAGCCTGAGCCAGACGGTTTCGAATTATCAGCAGGCCACGTCCACGCAGATAAACTCCATCACGGCGACCGTTAACGGTCATACGGCGGCGATTACAACGAATGCCCAAGCAATTGCGAACGTAAACGGCGAACTCAGCGCGATGTACAACATCAAAGTTGGGTTAACGAGTAACGGCCAGTATTACGCGGCAGGCATGGGGATCGGCGTTGAGAATACGCCATCCGGTATGCAGTCTCAGGTTATCTTCCTGGCCGACCGTTTTGCTGTCACCACGGCAGCTGGCAACGGTGTGGCGTTACCGTTTGTTATCCAGAACGGGCAGACGTTTATCCGGGCCAGCTTCATTCAGGACGGTACTATTGAAAACGCCAAAATCGGCAACTTTATTCAGTCCAATAACTATGTGGCGGGATCTGCCGGCTGGAGACTCGATAAAGGGGGAACGTTTGAAATTAACGGTGTGGGCGGCGGCGGAAGGATGCTGATATCCAGCACGCTCATTCAAATCTACGACAGCAACAACGTGCTGCGCGTCAGAATGGGGTTATGGTAATGCCACAGGGTTTACAGTGCTGGGACGGCGCGGGGCGTATTGCCGTCGATTTAAGTGATTACGCTATTCGGTATATTGGAAGCACTTCAGTAACATTTGCGGCGGGGGAAACGACTAAGGATGTTTCCTATCCCGGCATTACTCAAGACGGTACATTTATATCGATTGTCACGGCTGGCGTTACTGCAAACGAATATTACTGTCGTGCTTATAATGGCGGCTTTACTGCATTCTATTTGCCTATCACAGGTAGCCCGGCATTCACTTTTAATGTTGAGGTTTATAACTTTCAATGAGTGGATTTGAAGTTTACAACAGTGCCGGCAAGTTGCTCGTCGATTCGCAAAACAGGTCCACCCTTTTTTATGATCAGCGCTCTCTGGGGGCTGTGACTGAAAAAGGGTTTTACCGTGTAGACAGCCCGTTTGGTGACGGAAGCACGCTGGGATTTACCCAGCAACAATTCTGGAATGACGGGAATTTGCGCTGGCTTCAACTGGATGCAAATAAGTATGGTTTACCCGGCGCCGATCTTCTTGAAGATAATGCAGGGAGGATGATACGCACGACGCGAAATATTGGAATGCAGAGCGGTTACCTTGATGTTTTCGACGCTGGTGGAAACCTTATTTGGAGCGCTGCATCAGCATCGAAAATGCCCAGGGTAGTTGGTTTTTTTGATGTGCCAGCGAGTTATGATCTGCAGAACAATACCTTTACGATAAACCTCGGCTTTAACCCGTGGATTCTGGTTAACAACTGTCCGGGAAATCTAAGTGATGATGGCGGGGCGACGGGTTACTCAGGGATCGCTTTAAAATGGACTGGCTCACAGCTGCAGGGCAGGTATATATCCAAAAATCAGCGCAACTGGAGCCAGACACTACAGGGACGAGGGTTACGAATTCCCATCGCTCAGTTTGTCGGAATTTGATACTGGCGGGACGCGGGGGTATTGAGTAGCGATCATGTCTTGCTTTACACCCTTTGCAGGTTCGAATCGGTATACAACATCAAGCTTATCCGTTTTCTTATAACAGATATTGCTGAGCCGCTTATTTACATGTCGGCTGAAGATGCCATTACTGCTGTCTGAAATTACGTTAACTTCCCTCGTAGCGCAGTCAATATTCACGTGAATATCTCCCCCAAGGGATAAGCGCGCCGCATCCACCGGGTAATCCATTTTGAATGCATAGTCTCTGTCTTTATCGGCACAGCCAGCCGCCAGCAAAAGTGCCACGGCAAATAATCGTTTCATTTCTACATTCCTGTATCTGCGGGAATATCCATTTTATTTGAGTTTAAAAAATAGTCAGATTGATAAGAGCGATCAATTTTACATTATTGATCGCTTTAAACGATCGTTATTATCGTGAGGTAGTTCATGCTTTATAACACTGGCACTATTGCTATCAACGGAAATACCGCCACCGGGACGGGTACAAACTGGACGGCGCCAGCCAGCCAGGTCCGCGCTGGCCAGACGATTATCGTCATGTCGAGCCCGGTTCAAATTTTCCAGATCTCAAGCGTGGACAGCTCCACCTCGATGACGGTTACACCTGCTGCCGCTCCGGCACTGAGTGGTCAGAAGTATGGAATCCTGGTGTCCGACAATATCTCTGTAGACGGGCTGGCACAGGCGATGTCACAGCTCATCAAAGATTATGACGAGAACATTGGCGCGTGGGAGACGTTCGCCACAACCTCAGCCAACCAGAGTATTACCGTTACGATCAACGGCACCTCCGTCACCATCCCTGGCATCGGTAAACTGGCACAGAAAGGGAGCAACGGTGCGGTTGCTGTCGCAGACGGCGGAACCGGCGCAACGAATGCCGCAGACGCTCGCACAAACCTCGGTTTTGGAAACAGCGCCACCAGGAACGTTGGAACGGCGGCGGGAACCGTGGCGGCCGGGGATGATTCACGGTTCGGAACTGTGAACGGAAAGAGCGGAGGTACTATCAATGGCGGTACATCTATCAATGGTGACGCTTTATATATTGATCACTCCTACGGCCATACAACGATGCTTGAAACGGTAAAGCCGGGTGACCAAGGGGCTATTTATGGAGGGATGAAACTAAAAAGACCAAATTCACAGGGATTTATTGTTGCCGCTTATAGCACGAATGATTATGAGACTGAGCAAATATTGATCGGGGTAAATGCTCCAAGAGGTAACCCTGTATGGAGTTTTAATGTCGATGGCCGTGCGGTCGGCAATTGGGTAAATACATCTGATGCCAGAATCAAAGACAATATTAAAACTATCGAGGATGCTCTGGATAAGATGAAATTATTCAGGGGGGTAGAGTGGGATCGTAAAGATAACAATCTGCATGGTTACGGTTTTATCGCTCAGGAGGTTAAAAAAATTTTCCCTGAAGCGGTAAAAGAGTATGGGGAAACAAGGCTGGGAAATGGCGAGATTGTGGAAAAAACACTGGCCTTAGACACATCAGGTGTGGCGGCAGCTCTGCACCATGAGGCCATTCTTGCCCTAATGGTTAAGGTCGATGATTTGACGAGTAAGGTTGAAAAACTGGAATCAGGAAGCTGAATATTTTGCAGCCCGTCATTTGCCGGAACGGGCTGCAACTGAATGCTCGGGCTTCATGATGCCGCTATTTTTAGCTTAAGATCCTCCAGCTCGTTCTGTGTAGCCTCCAGCTTCTTGATGACGTAATTCAGGGCCAGCACCGTATCAAGCATAATGACGTTCGTATCAAGCGCCAACGTATCATCAGCATCAATCCTGTTGCCCTCACTGTCGAACGCTGGTGATGCAGGAACCAGTTTGACGTACTCGCTGTCAATTTTCATGACATCCTGGGCAATGATACCCCGGCGAACCCTCTCACGAGGGTCGTCGTTGTAGACGTAAGTTGCTGGCAGGAGCTTCTTTATATTCGCGTATGACTGATAACCATCATCATATTTCACATCGTGCTTTAGCGTAATATCACAGTTAGGCTGTTTCTGGAAAATATAGTTACCGGAAAGATTTCCACCAGCATTAGCATATATATCACCGTTTGCTGTCGTGAATTGAAATATACGCTGTCCGGCAGAGCCACCATCCCCGAGTGTTGTTATTGCGACATCCGCCCATGAACTAGGCCCGGTAGCTATAGAGCCAAGCCCTACAGTGGAAGAATATCCGCCACTGCATTGACTATGCCAGCGGGCAAAGGGAATAAACCCTGCATCATTATTAACAGCTAAGTTCCCCCTAAAAAAAGAGATATTCCTTTGCCATGTGTTAATGTCTGACCAAGAGCCACCATATCCAGCCCCATCAGCTCCACACGAAGATGATTTGAATCTTTCATCAGGGTAAAATAAAAATGACCCCGCCGTACCAGTTCCGCTATTAACATTTAACTGCGCTCTGTCTAAATTAGACGCGCCTCCCCGAACGCCGCCAAGAGTCCAGTTCCCGCCATACCAGGCCCCTCCCACCGCGTTTACATAACCTCCTTCAGTCCCATCCCCTGTGATGTTGTATAGCTTAATGGTCTTATCACCGCCGGCCTGAGTGGATACTCCAATACTATTGCCCTGAGTTACCATCAAACTGCCAGTAACATTTCCCCCTGTTTTTTTATCGACAGTATTAAACCGCGAATCATCCCCGGCCGCCACGGTTCCCGCCGCCGTTCCAACGTTCCTGGTGGCGCTGTTTCCAAAACCGACGTTTTATAGATTGCTCTTGAGCGGCCTGGCCGATAACTTCACCTGATTTTTTTGCAAAAATAACTGGGTGAAAAATATGCAAATTGGCTACGTTAGGGTGTCAACAAATGACCAAAATACGGATCTTCAGCGGCAAGCGCTCGAACGCGCAGGATGTGAACAAATTTTCGAAGAAAAAATGAGCGGAACGGTAGCGAATCGGCCAGCACTCAAAAGGCTTCTCAAGGCATTAAATGAGGGGGATACGCTGGTGGTCTGGAAACTGGATCGACTCGGTCGCAGCATGCGGAATCTGGTGCTGCTGGTGGACGAACTCCGGCAACGCGGCATCCACTTTAAGAGCCTCACGGACAGCATCGACACATCAAGCCCGATGGGGCGCTTCATCTTTCATATCATGTCAGCGCTGGCAGAAATGGAGAGGGAATTGATAGTAGAGCGCACCCGGGCAGGGTTGGCCGCAGCTCGTGAGAAAGGACGAATCGGCGGGAGGAGGCCAAAGCTCACCCAGGAACAATGGGCGCAGGCGGGTCGACTGATAGCGAACGGCGCGGACAGGAAGCAGGTGGCAATCATCTATGATGTGGCGGTTTGTACAATGTATAAAAAGTTCCCAGTTTCGAAATCGGCTTAAATCTGTTCACCCTGAGTTACGGCCATAAAATTTACAAAACTCATAACTCGAAGCTGAATAGAAACTTAGAAACGAAACGGCGAAGCTTTAAGCAGTGACGGTAGGGCATGCATCTTGCGGACACTTACAAATAAAACTACTGTATATAAAAACAGTGTTTGAGGTGTGTACAATGGAATTCATTAGGCCAACAGAATTGCGAGAAATCATCGCTCTCCCGCTTTTCAGTGACTTAGTCCAGTGTGGTTTCCCGAGCCCCGCGGCTGATTACGTTGAACAGCGCATCGATCTCAATGAGTTACTTGTCGCTCACCCGAGCTCGACATATTTCGTTAAAGCTGCAGGCGACTCGATGATTGAGGCCGGGATCAGTGATGGCGATCTGCTGGTGGTGGACAGCTCCAGGACTGCTGAGCATGGAGACATTGTCATCGCCGCGGTGGAGGGGGAGTTCACTGTTAAACGCCTGCAACTGCGCCCGACTGTGCAACTCAATCCTATGAACAGCGCCTACAGTCCGATTGTTGTTGGTAGCGAAGACACGCTGGATGTATTCGGCGTCGTGACTTTCATCGTTAAATCTGCTAGCTGAATATGTTTGCTCTCTGTGATGTGAATTCGTTCTACGCATCATGCGAGACGGTGTTTCGGCCCGATTTAAGGGGGCGGCCGGTGGTCGTGCTCTCGAATAATGATGGCTGTGTAATCGCACGCAGTGCCGAGGCCAAAGTCGCCGGAATTACAATGGGAGAGCCTTTCTTCAAACAAAGGGACTTATTCCGGCGCGCTGGTGTTGTTTGCTTCAGCAGTAATTACGAGCTATACGCAGACATGTCGAACCGGGTAATGACGACTCTTGAGGAAATGAGCCCTCGCGTCGAAATTTACAGCATCGACGAAGCTTTTTGCGACCTGAGTGGTGTTCGCAACTGCCGAAACCTGACTGACTTCGGGAAAGAAATCCGCTCTACGATTCTGAAGCGTACGCATCTGACAGTCGGGGTTGGCATTGCCCAGACGAAGACACTGGCCAAGCTGGCCAACCACGCCGCGAAGAAATGGCAGCGGCAAACGGGCGGGGTAGTGGACCTGTCCAATATTGATCGCCAGCGTCGGCTGTTGGCTATTGTGCCTGTGGAGGATGTATGGGGCGTAGGTAGGCGCATCAGTAAGAAGCTGAACGCAATGGGTATCAAAACGGCTCTGGACCTCTCAGAACAAAGCACCTGGATTATCCGTAAACACTTTAACGTGGTACTCGAGCGAACGGTTAGGGAGCTGCGCGGAGAGCCATGTCTCGATCTGGAAGAGTTTGCACCAGCAAAGCAGGAAATTGTCTGCAGCAGGTCATTTGGCGAACGCGTCACCGAGTACGAACAAATGCGCCAGGCTATCTGCAGCTATGCAGCGCGTGGGGCCGAAAAGCTTCGCGGCGAGCATCAGTACTGCCGCTTTATCTCTGCCTTCGTGAAAACCTCTCCCTTTGCGCTTAACGAGCCATATTACGGCAATAGTGCTTCAATGAAGCTTCTCACCCCTACACAGGATTCCCGAGACATCATCAACGCCGCGGTAAAGTGCCTGGACAAAATCTGGAAGGATGGTCACCGGTACCAGAAAGCAGGGATCATGCTCGGTGACTTCTTCAGCCAGGGCGTGGCTCAACTCAACTTGTTTGATGAAAACGCGCCGCGGGCCGGTAGTGATAAACTGATGGAGGTTCTGGATCAACTCAATGCCAGAGACGGCAGAGGAACACTGTATTTCGCAGGGCAGGGCATTCAGCAGCAATGGCAGATGAAGCGAGAAATGTTGTCGCCTCGATATACGACGAGATATTCAGATCTTCTAAGAGTCCGATAAGTTATCCTGATGTCTTGCTCCGCTTTGTGCCAAAAGCGGATGTCAAAATGTATGTTCAGCTAGCGTAAGTTGAGCGTTTCATAATGATATCTCTCTGCGGGTCTGACCCAACCTGAAAAATATGCTCACCCACCTCGGTAAACCCAAGCTTACGGTAAAAAGAGATTGCCCTTGGGTTATGTTCCCAGACACCTAACCGTACAGGATCCGATCCCTTTGCCTCAAATTCAGCAAAGCACTTTTACATCAGTGCCTGTGCAAATCCTTTACCATGGTAGGGCTCATCGACATGCAGGCACAGAATTTCTCCGGCATGGATGCTATTGACACAGGGAGGAAACTCTTCCCACCTTAGTTGAGCGTGACTTTGTAGAGAAAACCTATGAGTTATAAATTCAATCAATTACAGGAAGGAAAAGTAAAGGAGTGGGAGGCCCTCTTTAGGAGAGCCATGAGTGGAAAAAATATTGTCAAAAGGAGTTATTATTAAATTAAAAACTAAGTTCATACCTATCAACTACACCATTTTTTATTCTATAAATAACATTGGATGAAATTGACTCAAAGTAAACACACCCAACTACTTGGATTATATTTATTAGTATGCAAAAACAAGAAACAATAAATAGTGACAGGGAGGTTGTGTTGTAGTTCATCAGGTAAATAATTTCGCCATAATACAATGGCCCACACATTGCGAGTGCTAATGATATAAATAAAAAACCTTTTGTTGCCTTTATTAGAAATATAGAGGCGTTTATTTGTTTTCTTATCTTTTCATCGCCTAAGAGATAAAGATTAAAATCTTGAGATTTTGTTGTGTCCACTGAGAAAATATTAAAAATATGTGGGTATATCAATGATATATCCTTTGTTTTCATAAGATTCATCATCTCTATTCTCCGAGTAACGAACAGTGAACCCAACCAAATAACCATGAATACAGGCATAACATAACTAGCTATTTTTGCTATACTTATCAATGATACACTAGATGCCATGTCACCTATTTTAAATGGGATAATTAAGGTTGATTCTATGTTGACTATCTCTATTTTTGAATTACTCTCATCCTTTATTTTTTCATCCAACCAGTTCATTGTATCATGATAGTTTGCGATTTTATTTTTTTCAGGGAGGGCCGATTCTATTTTATCCCTTACATTATAGCCCACACTTGATTTTTCAATCTCTTTTTTCAACACATCGTACATGAAGTAATTTAACTCGTTAATTGAGTTCACCTCATTAAGGTCTATTTCAATCAGGCTCTCATTTATTATTTTTTTCCTAATGGAGAAAAATTCATTTTCGATTTTTGATTTATAGCTTACTGTATCCCCCTCTGATTTGTTAAATCTTTCTCGAAAACCTAGAACATCCGACACGTTTTCATTAATAGCTGCAATTTGTTTTTCGATAAATTCTATTTTTTCTCTTTTTGCTTCGATTTGCTGTTTTATATCTTTGTATGAGGTTATTAAAGTAAATAGATTTTGGCTGCTTAATGTGATTAATAAGGAGCAGGTGAGGAAACTAAAAATAACAACAACAATACTCATATATAATAATCTATCAAATCTTTTTCCCAGTTCGTACAACCTATCCACTTTTTTTCTCACTTTCAAAGGCGATATAGATAGATTATATCATGCATTCATCTTTTGAACTAAACAATCTATATCAGATAACAGTTCTCTTCTCAGTTGTGTCCCTACTCTTTAGTGGCCCGTAGGCTCCAGAGATGAACATCGTGCGGGACTACCTCACAGTCAATTGTAAGCAGTAAAGAGGAACGAGAACCATTCATAGAGCCTAACACAGTAAATGCCGCATTGACTCCCACTACTCGGCACGATCAGCGTAAGATAATCGGAGTTTGCAGCACGGTGGCAAATGGAAAATGTGAAGGTAAAGAAAACGACATTACTAACTGACGGTTGTATCTAACCCTGGGGACAAGTCACCTTGAACCGATGGAAGCTCATTGTTCAGAAGCCGTGCTTCTCAGGGTTCTCCTGCAGTGGGTAGTTTGTACGATTTGCTCCTCCGGACATTACGGGCCAGAAAAGTTGAAAATTGAGACGATGTATCAGGTGCCTCAACGTCCGCTCATCGCTCATTTCGAACATGACAGATTTCTTTTGACCTTACTATTTTGATGCCTGGATTAGCTCCGGACCCTGGTTTTTTACATTACCCACGGCGCGCGTAACGGCATGCCAGATAAACTTGTCGGCTGGCACTACGCCGTCGGCGACTATCTCCTCAGCTTCTTTCCCGCCTATATCCTGCCGCATCCATTCCCGGGCCGCTTCTGGAGACAGAACCAGTGGACGGCGATCGTGAATGTCGACCAGGCCCTTATCAGCTGAAGACGTCACGATGAGAAATCCTTCTGCTTCATCGCCGCGTTCGAACGGCGTGCTGCCGATCGCCGCCATAAATATCGGCTGGCCGTCGGCACGGTGGATGAAGTAGGGCTGTTTCTTGCCGCCTTCTTTTTTCCATTCGAACCATCCATCGGCGAAGCATATCGCCCGGCCATGCTGCCACAACGGTTTAAACATTCTGCTGGTAGCCGCAGTCTCGACGCGCGCGTTTATAAGAGGTGCTTTATCCCACCACCCGGGTGCGTATGACCACAGGACAGGATCGAGGTGCAGCTGCTCGTCGCGTTCGCTCAGCAGCAGGACTTTTGTGCCGGGCGCAACGTTGTAGCGTCCAATTGGCTCAGGGTCATATGCGATGTCGCGATCGGCTTCATCGGCCAGGTAAGCAAGATATTCTTCACGGGTTTGTGCTTGTGCAAAACGTCCACACATAGAAACCTCCAGTCAGTCAGACTGAAAGTATAGGGCAGGGAGAAAAAACAGGTGCGCACCTAAACGTTATGATTTTGAAACAGGGGCATGATGATGAAAGTCAGCGAGGCGGTAAAGCGGGGCGTTGCGAAACTGGAAGGAGATACGCAAAAGAGGGAAAATTTCGGATCTGAAAGATCCCGAAGTTCACTCGTCGCTCACTCGAAAAAGATGGCAAAGGTTTGATCTTGAATGGATGTATTGGTAAGCATTGAAACCCGTATTTACCGGGTTTCTGACATGTAACTGTATGAATTATTTCAAAAAGGGCTAGTTGCAGCGGAAACAGGAATCGTATTCGGTCTCTTTTTATCTCTATGTTTCTCAAAAGGTTTTTTGGTTATGGACCGAAAACCCCGAGAATGGCTGGACAGTTCCCTATCCTTACTAAACCATAACATACTCAGGACCGCGTACGTCCAGGGTTTTTTGGCATCTTTGTTAAAAAATTGTGTCCTGGCGATCGCTGTGGAATCTTCGTCGGTGAAGTAAAGGCCCGGCCTGATAGTTAAATAATGAATTCCCTGAATTTATCTTTGTTGTTAACGATATACTCGGGGAAACTGTCTGCCGACAGCTCTTGCCTGATTAACTTCCTGTCTCGTCCCCAGATATCTTCGGCGTTTTTTATCACCTTCATGATATGTTCCGGGTTATTGAACTCAGGCAGATCGTATTCCGTGTGGGAGATGGTGGACATTTTTTCTGATATGCGTTCAGGGGTCATAACCCATGAGAAATGCCAGCCACTATTTTCAATGATGCGATTGTTAAGTTTGAACCAGTTCCATTTAAGCCAGGACCAGTTTTTGACGCTTCTGGTGCGTTTAAGATTTCTGAACGACTCAGGCTCGCCGCCAAAAAAATGAACGAGGTTTTTATATTTTGTGGCTCTCGGCAGTTTACATTTTCTTGGGGTGTTATCTGTATTAAAAACCTGCAGATTAAACTGATAATTATAAAAGTTTTGATAAAGCGTTGTGCAGAGTTTATTCGCGTTGATAGAGCCGATAACCTGTGGTGAAAAAATCTCGTCCACATCGGAAATTAAAATCAAATCATCATCTTTAGCACTTTTGAGGCCCTGCATGATGGCATTTCTCTGCGCGGCTTCATTCGCCCATGCATCCACCACCAGACCGTCCTGATGCTGATCGCCGCCGTCAGAGGCTTTCATGAGAGGTGTTTCATCATGCACAACATAAATAATTTTATCTTTAAAAGGACCGTATTTATTTATGTCAAAGTGAAGCTGTCGCTTTTTGCCGGTAAAGGTATGCGTTGACTCAACAATAACGAAGCGATCAACAACGCCTGCTAGCGTATTCAGCCTGATATCAAGAAGCATATCTTCATCGTAATACAAGAAGCAGTCGTAAATCATCATTAAAGTCCTTAAATTTGCGTCTACACTGCGCTTTTCCAACGCATTCGCTATTTTCATTTCGCGCAATGCTAACTGAGCACCCCTGGCATATGCAAGAGTGCTCTGCTTTATCATTCCTTTCTCAAACCGAGTGCATTCTCTGTGCTGAGAGCGAAAACGCTTGTCGCGATTAGAAATGGGACTTAACGGACGCCTCAATTTCATCAAGCAGTTCAAAGCGACGACGGTATTCAGCGCGTTTTTTACTGGCTATCTCGTCGAGGGATTTGCGCTCCATCTGCAGCGGCAGCTGCCAGCAGAAGGCGGAAAGTTTTTTTCCACCCAAAGAATCCCAGAATTCGTCATAGCTGGCGTGGAAATGACGGCCTTTGCTGAGGCGATAGCGCAGCGCGCGGAAAACGTGTCCCTCATCGCTGACGGCAAAAATGGCCCGAACAGATGACTGCGCTGCCAGCTGGAAAAGTACCTCCATCAGCACGCGCTTGGGAAACAGGCCATGGCAGGCGCGAGTTGCCAGTTTAATGGCATCTCGTGACACGCAGCGACGGGGGCCCTGAAGTCCGCCAATGACCACAACGGGCTGGCCATTGCTGCGGGCGACGCTAAAGGTCAGGCTGGCAAGAAGCGTATCCTCGTTGTCGCGCAGCCAGAGCGTACTCTCACCTTCACGCTCGGCTTTGCCAGCTGAGGACGCATTAACCGTGTAGGTCACGCCGTCTTTGACGTGGAACTCCGCAATAGGTTGTTCCTGCGCGCCGGTCATAGCCTGGGCAAGACGGCTCTCCTTCAGGCGATCGATCCAGTAGTAATGGTTAACGATAGCGTCGGCGCGATCGTTAGCCGTTAAGCCGCGCATCAGGTACTGCCGATGGGTCTTGCTGGGCAACGTAATTTGCGATGTCAGCAGTTTGTCGAAATCGTCACGGCCAGAGAGGGCTTCCAGCATACGGTGGGTGGAAGACCAAAAGAGCAGGGAACGTAAAAGGAACTTCAGTCGGTAGTCGCGTTTCCGCCAGATTGGCCCCGGGACGCGTTTGCCGTTCACCAGCTCGGAAATAATATTCGTGCGATGCGGATAGAAAACATCGTTATGTAGCTGTGTATTAGACACGTGAAGACCTCTCGTTTTTATCTCCCCTTATTCTAAGGAGCCAGTAAAAAGGGATTAAGAGCGCGCGGATCTTTATTTCTCTTTGGTTTACCGTTTGTTTTACTTTGTAAGGGCTGCGCTGATCTTCTTGCGCTTTTGACGGCGGCTATACTGTTAAAGGGAGGCCTTATGTATCAGCGAATAGAAGGTGGAGAGTGGCGTCACGTATGGGTTGTCAGCGACATACACGGCTGTTACCAGAGGCTCATGGAGGAACTGAAACGCCGTCATTTCAATCCTTATGAGGATTTACTTATTTCCGTTGGCGATCTGATCGATCGTGGTCCGGACAGCGTGAAATCATTGCAGCTCATCAATGAGAAATGGTTTCGAGCAGTGCGGGGCAATCATGAGCAAATGGCAATAGATAGCCTGGATAATAATGATTTTGCGCTCTGGACAATGAATGGCGGAATGTGGTTTTCGCGGCTTGAGCATGAAGAGCAGCAGCGGGCGCGCTCGTTACTTAACGCATGTCGTGCGTTACCGCATATTATCGAAATTACCTGCGCGAACGGGTTGAACGTTATTGCTCATGCTGATTACCCGGCGGAGGAATACCGCTGGGAAAAACCGGTAAGCGCCCAGCGCGTGTTATGGGATCGCGACCGCCTGATGGGGTTTATGGTGGGCAAAGGGCAGGGAATTAGCGGGGCGGATCACTTCTGGTTCGGACATACGCCCGTCGACAGAAGGTATGATTTTGACAATCTGCACTACATTGATACGGGGGCCGTATTTGACGGTTACTTTACGCTGGCTCAACTGCAGTAATAAATAACCCGCCTTCGGGCGGGTTCTCTTTAGGTCAGGCAAGACGCATGACCCAGGCATCGGTTTTACTATCGTAATGCTCACGGTAAAGGACAGAGTGTTCGCCATCAAGTATTGCCGGGACGCTGGTGTCTGCATCCCATGCATCGAGCTGCATGCACAAATCCGGGTCGGATTTGCAGGGAATACTTAACGTTCGATCGCCTTGTGCTTCGCCGCGCAGTTCTGCGTCGTCGATCTCAAAAGCGCCAATACGCACGCTGGTTTTCGTCATAGTGCTCTCCGGGTCGGTTGTCAAAATCTGGTATGACCAGTATGGGCATCCATTTTTGATCGTAGACAAGGAGAGCAAAATCGCCAGTAAAAAAATGCGATTTTTTCAGGCGGTGCGATCGTTACCGGTAAACAGTCGGCCATCCCGGACCAGTTCGCGTGGATAGCTGTTTTTAAGCCTTGAACCGACCTTTTTGGCCAGCCCCAGCGGGAATCCCTGATAGGTCACCACCACTTCATCTGCGGAAGGCGAGCTGTCAGGATAAACATCGCGGCCACGGTACCACTCTTCGGCTTCCTGATGCGTCAGGGCAAAGGTATTCTCGTGTCCGGCAAGCGCGATGACGGCCTCATGCTGCCAGCGATAGCCTTTATTATGCACTTCCGCCAGGCGGATCCCGATTCGGGAAAAACGGACCTTTCCGATGAGCGGTGCGATCTCTGCCGGGAACAACCATACCTCTTTATCACGCACCCAGAGTCGCAGGCTCTCATCCCAGACCAGGCCAACCTTTTCGGCGGCGGCGACAAGCTGTGCTGCATCGCGCCCTTTGAGGGGCGCAAACGGGAAATTGCCGACCTTAAATTTGGGGGCGGGCAGGGGAGCAACCGCCTGCGTTTTACGCAGGCGCGCCACAAAGAACCCTTCGCAGTCGTAAATCTGCGGGAACACGTGGAGGAAACCTTCCGGCGTGACCGCCTCCTGTGCCGAGGAAAACAGATCGTTAAGCGGCAGGAACTCGACCGCATCAGGGTATTGCGCTTTCAGCCACAGACAGACGTCTTCGTTTTCATCGCGGTTTAAGGTGCATGTTGAATAGACCAGCGTGCCGCCGGGGCGCAGGGCGTGGAACGCGCTGTCGATCAGCTCGCGCTGCGTGGCGGCGATCTCAAGATTGCTCTCCACGGACCAGTTCTTTAACGCATCGGGATCTTTACGCACTACCCCTTCACCGGAGCAGGGGGCATCCAGCAGGATGGCATCAAACATTTCCGGCAGGGCGGCGCCAAAGACGCGACCGTCGAAGTGCGTAAGAGCGACATTATGAATACCGCAGCGGCTGATATTGGCATGCAACACCTTCACGCGGCTGGCGGAAAATTCGTTGGCGAGGATTGCTCCGCGATTGCCCATGCGCGCGGCAATCTGCGTGGTTTTCGAACCGGGCGCGGCGGCGACATCCATCACGCGTTCAGGCGCGTTGCCGTCGGCGAACAGGGCGGCAACCGGTAGCATCGAGCTCGCTTCCTGAATATAAAACAGACCGCTCAGATGTTCTGCGGTACTTCCCAGCGGCACCGCGTCTTCGTCATCGCGGTCGATCCAGAATCCCTCTTCACACCACGGAACCGGCGTAAGCTGCCAGCCGTACGGAGAAACCAGCGTCAGAAAATCCTCGACGCTGATTTTCAGGGTGTTGACGCGAATGCTGCGGCGTAACGGACGCTGACAGGCGGCGATAAAATCGTCCAGCGACAGATGAGAGGGAAGCGCCTCGCGCATCTGCGCCAGGAATTGATCGGGAAGAAATACGGAGTTTTGAGCCACGAGCACACCACAGGGAAAAGTTCAGGTGCGCAGTGTAACATAAAGGCTCCGGTGCGTTGACACCGGAGCCTGTCAGATTAACGCGGCAGGGCCGTTCCCCATTCGCGCCACTCTTTCGGTTCGCTTTCCAGCAGCAGGAAGTGTTTACCCGGCTGCGCTTTCGGCGCCAGCGGCGTTCCCGGCGGGGTGGCAAACGCAATACCGCCGCGGATGAACTGGTTGAAGGTACCAGTTTTCACCACGCCACCCGTCAGGCCGAAGTCCAGCGAATAGCCGGATGCCAGCCAGAACACCGAGTTATTACGCACCAGATGCTGGTAACGCTCGCTGATGCGTAGCGCCACCATCACGCGGTCGGAGAGTGTGCCGAGCGTGAGGCCCGTTACCGTACCCACCTCAATGCCGCGGAACAACACCGGCGTACCGATGCCAAGCGAGCCCGCTTCCGGCACTTCCACTACAATGCTCAGGCCGCCAAGGTAGCGCGAGTCGGTAATGGTAGCTTCCTGCAGCTCGAAATCACGACGGGCTTTGCCCTGACCGGGCTCGACGTTGATGTAAGGCTGCAGAATGGTGTCGAGATGCTCAACGCCCGCGGCCGAAATCTGCGGGGTTACCACCGAGAAGCGGGAACCCGAGCGGGCGAAGGTCTGCACATATTCCGGATAAAGCACGGCGGTGGCCTGCACCTCGTTGCGCGAGGTGATGAGCGTCAGCTTCTGGATCTGCCCGATATCAATGCCCAGGTAGCGAATTGGCATGCCTTCCGCCAGCTTGCCGGCATCGAACGCATGCAGGGTAATCTGCCCACCCACGGCACGCGCGGCGGTTTCGGATGGGAAGAGAATGCGCTTATCGCCTTTACGCAGGTTCGCGCCCGCGCCGCTGAGGTTATCGAAGCTGATCGCCCCGCGCAGCGCGCGTGAGAGCGGGGAGGCCTGCACGGTCAGGCCGTTGCCGTTAAGCTGCACCTTCGCGCCGCCCTCGGCCCAGAAGACGCTGTTTGGGGTCAGCAGCTTGCGGTACTCGGGCTTGATATGCAGTTCGATATCAAACGCGTCCGCACGCGGGCGAACGGCGATCACCTCCCCAACCTCAAATTTGCGGTAGAGCACCACGGAGCCCGCCTGAACGTCAGGCAGCGTCTCGGCGCTTAAGGTCAGGGTCGTGGTTGGCATATCGCTCAGGCTGTTTTCAATCGCTTTGTCCAGGTTGGCGTACAGCGGGTAGCTGTCTCGAACGGCGCCTTTATTGCCCGGCAAAATGCGAATACCGCCGTTAACCCATTCGCTGGCGCTGGCGCCGAGGAACTCCACGCCGTCCAGACCCACCTTCACGTCGACGCGGCTGTTCACCACGAACTTACTGTCGCCATGGACGAGGTTGCTGTATTGCGGATCGATAGCTACCGAGAAGCTCACGCCATTTTCGGAGAGCGTTCGCTCCAGCACCTGACCCACCTGTACGCCGTGCAGAATCAGCGGCTGACCGGCCTCAATACCGTAACTTTCAGGCGCATTGAGCGTAACCGTCACGACGCCCGGTTTTTGTAGCAGCGCTTTATCCGCCGGGGCAATGACGAAGCTATTGCTGGGCTGACCTTCACCGGGGATCAGTTCAAAGGTATTTCCGGTCAGCAGCGTGCTGAGACTGGCATCGTTCAGAGAGAGTTTAGGGCTGCGCATCTCGATGCGCGTTTTCTCGCGCAGGAGATCGACCACGCTCGGATCGACCGTCATTTCGCCCGTGACCGAGCCGCCAGGGTTGAGCGTCATTTTGGTGAGCTGGCCGACCTGCAGCCCCTGGTACATCAGCGGCGTTGACCCCGCTTTCAGCCCTTTGGCATCAGGCAGAACGAGCTTAACGATCACGCCACGCTGGCTGTGCGCCAGATCCGGGTATAAACCGAACGTGTCATCGGCCGTGGCAGGGCTTGAGTTTTCCGGGGAGTCAAAGGCAATGGCACCGTTAACCAGGGCGGCCAGACTCTCAAGCTTCACTTTTGCACCGCTCAGACTGAGGTCGGCATCCACGCCGGACACGTTCCAGAAGCGGCTGCCTTTTTTCACCAGATTGGTGAAGCGACGCTCGATCAGCACATCAATGGTGACGCCCTGTTTATTCGGGTTGATGCTGTAATCGTACACGCGGCCAACCGGAATCTTGCGGAAGTAGACCAGCGAGCCGCTGTTCAGCGAGCCCAAATCCGGTGCCTGAAGATGGATCATCAGATCGCCGTTATTGAGGCGGTATTTCGGCTGCGTATCCAGCGCGACAAAGTGATCCTGCGGTTCACCCTTGCCCGGCATCATGCCGATGTAGTTGCCGCCAACCAGCGCATCCAGCCCGGACACGCCGGCCAGGGAGGCTTTCGGCGTCACCAGCCAGAACTGCGTTTCGCTGCGAAGAGCATCCTGCATGTCAGATTTAATACTGACCCGCACCTGAATCTTGTTAAGCCCTTTTCCAAGGGAGATGTCCTGAACCGTACCGACTTCGACCCCCTGAAAACGAACGGGGGTTCGTCCGGCGACGATGCCGTCGGCGGTCTGAAAATCAATGGTGACGGTACTGCCGCGATCTTCATAGCTCGTCCAGATAAGCCAGCCTGCAATCATCAGGGCGATGACAGGCAGCAACCAGAATGGCGAAATGCGGCGTTTAGTTTTAATTCTCGCTTCAGTCGGCGAAGCGGGGGTTTCCTGACTCATGTGCATCCCAAAGTAAGCGGCTATCCAGCCATTCCACAGCAAGAATAGTCAATATCACCGCAGAGCCGAAATAAAAAGCCGCGGGTCCCATAGTAAAAGCAAGAAGCTGGTCGCGATTGATCAGCGACATCATCAGCGAAATCACAAACAGATCCAGCATTGACCAGCGGCCAATCCAGGTGACGAATCGCAGAAGCAGAATACGGGTACGTAAACCTTGTTCACACTTAAAGTGAATGCTGACGAGCAGGGTAAACATCACCACCACTTTGGTAAAGGGAACCAGGATACTGGCAATAAAGACGATGGCCGCCACCCCAACGTTACTGTGCGCAAGGGAGATAATACCGGAGAGGATAGTATCCTCCTGACGGCCACCGTTCACGTAAATAATGGATATCGGCAGCATATTGGCCGGGAACAGAAACACCAGGGAGGCAATCAGCGCCGCCCAGCATTTTTGCAGGCTGTTGTTGCGTCGTAACCTCAACGGTATGTGGCAGCGCGGGCAGCGTCCACGCTTGTCGGGCAACCCGGTGTAATGGCATCCCAGACAGACGCGGAGGTTTTCATCCGGGCGGGTGGCAGGGCGCTGCGGGTAAAAACGCTCCCAAAGCTGCTCAACGTTCAGGTGGATCAGTGTCAGGATGCTGAGCAATACCAGGCAGATAAAGGCAAAAAGCCCGACGCCCGGCTGCAGAAAGGCATAGTCCTGCACCTTGATTGATGCCACGCCCACGCCCACCAGATAGATATCCAGCATGACCCACTCTTTAAGCTTTTCCAGCATCAGCAATACCGGACGCAGGTTCATTCCCAGGATGTTACCAAACCACAGGTAGGCAATGGCTGCAACCAGCACCAGCGGCGCGCCGACAACGCAGAACAGTACCATGGCGGCGGTGAGAGGATCGCCCTGGCTCGTCATCTGCCAGATACCCTGCAGCACGTTGGCGTCAATGCGCACACCAAGCAGGTAAAGCTTCAGAAGCGGTTCGGTCCAGGCGAAAGGCATCAGCAGCAGCATGGTAACGGCCATAGCGGCAAGGCGGGTTAACGACCAGTCGCGGCCGTCACGAATTTTAGCGTCGCAGCGGGGACAAAAGGCGCTTTGGTGCGATTTCATCTTCGGCAACATAAAAAGCGTATCGCACTGGGGGCAACGCTGATAATGTGCACGAGGCAAAGCGTCGCTTACCGTATGGACAGTTATCTTTTTTGTCGGCGTAATTTTGGTTGTTTTTAAGGCCATCAGCTGCGCGCAAATAAGTATTGTTGAACGTTATATTAACTCATGAACGGATTCATCTTGAGCATGAGCGCATTTATTGCTTATTTTAATAGGCTATGCGGTAATTTTGTAAGACAACTAAGTGATTGAATAATGAACAAAACAGAATTCTACGCGGATCTGAACCGCGATTTTAAGGCATTGATGGCAGGTGAAACCAGCTTCTTAGCCACTCTGGCAAATACTAGCGCATTGCTGTTCGAACGGCTATCCGATGTGAACTGGGCTGGCTTTTATCTCCTGGAAGGTGAAACGCTGGTGCTGGGTCCGTTTCAGGGCAAACTGGCCTGCGTGCGTATTCCGGTAGGGCGCGGCGTATGCGGTACCGCGGTGGCCGAGAATCAGGTTCAGCGCGTGGAAGATGTTCATGCGTTTGACGGGCATATCGCCTGTGATGCTGCCAGCAATTCAGAGATCGTTCTGCCGCTGGTGGTAAAAAATCAGATTATTGGCGTTCTGGATATCGACAGTACGGTCTTCAGTCGCTTTACAACCGAGGATGAACAGGGGCTGCGCGAGCTGGTGGCGAATCTGGAAAACGTCCTCGCTGCAACCGATTATCAAAAATTCTTTGCGAGCGTCGCAGGATAATCAACGGATAACGTAGCATTTACTGATAGCGTCATTATAATGACGCCTGTTCATGCCTGCGCTTGTTGGCAACGTCCGTTGTAATCAGGAAATTTCATGGAAAATCAACCTAAGTTGAATAGCAGTAAAGAAGTTATCGCATTTCTGGCCGAGCGTTTCCCGCAGTGCTTCAGCGCGGAAGGTGAAGCACGTCCCCTGAAAGTCGGTATTTTTCAGGATCTGGTAGCGCGTGTTGAAGGGGAAATGAACCTTAGCAAAACTCAGCTGCGTTCTGCCTTACGTCTTTATACTTCGAGCTGGCGTTACCTGTACGGTATCAAACCGGGCGCGACCCGCGTGGATCTCGACGGCAACCCTTGTGGCGAGCTGGACGAGCAGCACGTAGAACACGCGCGCAAGCAGCTGGAAGAAGCCAAAGCACGCGTTCAGGCACAACGTGCAGAACAGCAGGCGAAAAAACGCGAAGCCGCAGCGGCAAACGGCCAGGAAGAAGCGCCTCGTCGTGAGCGTAAACCACGTCCTGCGCCGCGTCGTCACGACAATAACGATCGCAAACCGCGTGCAGACAAACCAGCAGCGAAAGCCCCTCGTGCGCCTCGTGAAGAGCAGCGCCATACTCCGGTTTCTGACATTAACGCCCTGAGCGTGGGTCAGGCTCTGAAAGTAAAAGCGGGCAACAACGCAATGGACGCCACCGTACTGGAAATCACCAAAGATGGCGTTCGTGTACAGCTGACTTCTGGTATGTCAATGATTGTACGCGCAGAACACTTGTTGTTCTGAAACGGAGGCCAAGCCTGGCATGAACACTTTTTTTAAGCTCACCGCGCTGGCGGGCCTGTTTGCCATAACAGGTCACGCTTTCGCAGTGGACGATATCACGCGTGTTGATCAAATTCCGGTACTCAAGGAAGAGACGCAGCACGCGACGGTAAGCGAGCGTGTAACCTCTCGCTTTACCCGCTCGCACTATCGTCAGTTCGATCTCGATCAGGCCTTTTCGGCCAAAATCTTTGACCGCTATCTGAACTTGCTGGATTACAGCCATAACGTTTTGCTCGCCAGCGATGTCGAGCAGTTCGCTAAGCGCAAATCCGAGGTGGGTGATGAGCTGCGGTCAGGCAAGCTGGATCTGTTCTACGATCTCTACAACCTGTCGCAGAAGCGCCGCTTTGAACGCTATCAGTACGCGCTCAAAGTGCTGGAACGTCCAATGGACTTCACCGGCAACGACACCTTTAATCTCGATCGCAGCAAAGCGCCCTGGCCGAAAGACGAAGCCGAGCTGAACGCGCTGTGGGATGGAAAGGTCAAATACGACGAGCTAAGCCTCAAGCTGACCGGCAAAGATGAAAAAGAGATCCGCGACACGCTGACGCGTCGTTACAAATTTGCCATTCGCCGTCTGGCGCAGACCAACAGTGAGGATGTTTTCTCACTGGCGATGACCGCCTTTGCGCACGAAATCGATCCGCACACCAACTATCTCTCTCCACGTAATACCGAACAGTTCAATACTGAGATGAGCCTGTCTCTGGAAGGTATTGGCGCGGTACTGCAAATGGATGATGACTACACGGTGATCAACTCCATGGTCGCGGGCGGCCCGGCATCCAAAAGCAAAGCGATAAGCGTAGGCGATCGCATTGTGGGGGTAGGACAAACCGGTCAGAGCATGGTTGATGTCATTGGCTGGCGTCTGGACGATGTGGTTGCGCTGATCAAAGGTCCGAAAGGCAGCAAAGTTCGTCTGGAAATTCTGCCTGCCGGTAAAGGCACCAAAACCCGTATCGTGACCCTGACCCGCGAGCGTATCCGTCTGGAAGACCGCGCGGTGAAAATGTCGGTGAAAACCGTGGGTAAAGAGAAGGTGGGTGTCCTGGATATCCCTGGCTTCTACGTGGGGCTGACCGACGATGTAAAAGTTCAGCTGCAGAAACTTGAGAAGCAGAACGTGAGCAGTGTCATCATCGACCTGCGCACGAACGGTGGCGGTGCGCTGACCGAAGCGGTGTCGCTCTCAGGCCTGTTTATCCCGTCTGGCCCGGTTGTACAGGTGCGCGATAACAACGGTAAAGTTCGTGAAGATGCTGATAACGACGGTGTGGTCTATTACAAAGGCCCGCTGGTGGTCCTGGTTGACCGCTTCAGCGCGTCCGCATCTGAAATCTTTGCCGCTGCAATGCAGGACTATGGCCGCGCGCTAATCGTGGGTGAGCCCACCTTCGGCAAAGGTACTGTTCAGCAGTATCGCTCGCTGAACCGTATTTACGATCAGATGCTGCGTCCGGAATGGCCTGCGCTGGGCTCCGTTCAGTACACCATTCAGAAGTTCTACCGCGTTAACGGCGGCAGTACGCAGCGTAAAGGCGTAACGCCGGATATCATGATGCCGACCGGCACGGAAGAGACCGAAACCGGCGAGAAGTTTGAAGATAACGCGTTGCCGTGGGACAGCATCAATGCTGCGACATTCGTGAAGGCGGGTGATATGACGCAGTTTGGCCCTGAACTGCTGAAAGCGCATAATGAACGCATCGCGAAAGATCCGGAATTCCAGTACATCATGAAGGACATTGCGCGTTTCAATGCCCTGAAAGATAAGCGGAATATTGTTTCTCTGAACTACGCTCAGCGTGAAAAAGAGAACAACGAGGACGACGCAACGCGTCTGGCGCGTATCAACGATCGCTTCAAGCGAGAAGGTAAGCCTCTGCTCAAGAAACTGGACGATCTGCCAAAAGATTACCAGGAGCCGGATCCGTACCTGGACGAGACGGTGCATATCGCGCTCGACCTGGCGAATCTGGAAAAAGAGAAGCCTGCCGTACAGCCCGCTCCGGCAAAATAATCTCCCAACAGGCACAAGAAATTGTGCCTGTTTCTTTTTGTTCTGCATCCTTCCGTCAGGCTGATTTCCAATTGTGTAAAGTTGTGTCTTTCTGGTGACTTACGCCCACCGGATGCTTGAAAATAGCCGTAATACCCATACGATGTGGGTAATCGCATAGTGCGTTTTGTTAAACTGAGGTTAAAAGAAAATTATGATGCGAATCGCGCTCTTCCTGCTCACCAACCTGGCGGTGATGGTGGTTTTCGGGCTAGTGCTAAGCCTGACGGGAATTCAGTCGAGCAGCGTTCAGGGTCTGTTGATTATGGCACTGCTGTTTGGTTTTGGTGGCTCTTTCATTTCCCTGCTGATGTCAAAGTGGATGGCGCTGAAATCCGTAGGCGGTGAGGTGATTGAACAGCCGCGTAACGACATGGAACAGTGGCTGATGAATACGGTGGCACAGCAGTCTAAGCAGGCAGGCATTGCGATGCCGCAGGTTGCTATTTACCATGCCCCGGATATTAACGCGTTTGCTACGGGTGCCCGTCGTGATGCGTCGCTGGTTGCCGTGAGCACCGGGTTGTTGCAGAACATGAGCCGTGACGAAGCCGAAGCGGTTATCGCGCACGAAATCAGCCATATCGCCAACGGTGACATGGTGACCATGACCCTGATTCAGGGTGTGGTGAACACCTTCGTTATCTTCATCTCCCGTATCCTGGCGCAGATTGCGGCTGGCTTCATGGGTGGCAACCGTGATGAAGGTGAAGAGAGCAACGGTAATCCGCTGATCTACTTCGCCGTATCGATGGTGCTGGAACTGGTGTTCGGTATTCTGGCCAGCATTATCACCATGTGGTTCTCCCGTCACCGTGAGTTCCATGCGGATGCTGGTTCAGCGAAGCTGGTAGGGCGTGAAAAGATGATAGCTGCTCTGCAGCGTCTGAAAACCAGCTACGAGCCGCAAGAAGCGAACAGCATGATGGCATTCTGCATCAACGGCAAATCAAAGTCGCTGAGCGAGCTGTTTATGTCTCACCCGCCGCTGGATAAACGTATTGAAGCGCTGCGCAGTGGGGAATACCTGAAGTAACGCTAAGTGCTTAAATAAGCCGGGCAGGAGAAGACTCCGCCCGGCTTTTTTTATGCCTGAACGCCGGGTTGGGTCACGCGCAACCCGCTGACGATGGCTGCAAGGGTGGCAAGCGCACCTGCGGTGAGAAGCGCAACGTGGTTGCCGTTTTGCCCGGCAAGGTTAAACATCAGGGCAACCAGCGCCGCACCGGTGCTTTGCCCCAGCAGACGCGCGGTCCCCAACATGCCGCTGGCCCCTCCGCTGCGGTGGCGCGGCGCAGAGGTAATAATGGTGTGGTTGTTGGGGGACTGAAACAGGCCAAACCCGGCTCCGCACAGAATCATGCGCCAGATGATGTCCAGATCCCCTGGCGATGATGGAAGCAGCGCCAGCGCGAAAAGACCTGTTGCCATCACGGCCAGCCCCACCGCGCCCAACAAACCGGCATGTACACGTTCTATTAAATAACCTGCCAGGGGTGCCATCACCATCGTCGCCAGCGGCCAGGGGGTTAACAGCAGCCCGGTCTCCACTTCGGAACGTCCTATCACGCTTTGCAGGAAGAAGGGCAGAGAAACCAGAGCCAGCATCTGGGCGCAGAATGAGCAGACGGAGGTGCAGATGGAAAGCGAAAAGAGGGGAATACGCAGCAGATCGACCGGCAGTAAGGGCACCGGCAGGGAAAGCTGGCGGCGAACAAAGAAGAAGCCCGTCACCAGCAGGGCAGCAAGCTCCACGGCGGTTAGCATCAGGGATTGGCCCTGCGCAAAACCGCTCAGGGCGGTAATCAGCAGACCAAAGGTGAGCGCATTCATCACCGCGCTTGCTACGTCAAAGCGCGGCATGGTGCTTTTCGGGCCGTTAGCGGGGAGAAATCGCAGGGCAAAGAAGATGGCCACGATACCCAGCGGCACGTTTATGGCGAACAGCCACTGCCACGAGGCGACAGAAAGAATGGCCGCTGCAATCGTTGGCCCGGCGGCAGAAGAGACCGCGACAATAAACGAATTTATCCCCATGCCGCGGCCCAGATGGCGGTGCGGATAGATTAAGCGGATTAGCGCCGTATTGACGCTCATCAGCGCCGCGCCGCCAAAACCTTGCGCGATGCGCGCCAGCGTCAGCGTATGCAGAGAGTCCGAAAGGGCGCACAGCAGTGATGTAAAGGTAAATACCACCAGCCCGCACTGATATACCCGACGGTAGCCGAACATATCGCCCAGAAAAGAGAAGGAGAGCAGGGAAACCACAATCGCAATCTGATAGGCGTTAACAATCCATATCGAACTGGCCGGGGAAGCATGCAGATCGGTGGCAATGGTGGGAAGGGCAACGTTCGCAATCGCGCCGTCAAGAACGGCCATTGAGATACCAATAATAATCGTAGCGATAGCGCCATACCGCTGGGGCAAAGGCAGGCCATCGGAAAGGTTCTTTTCCATCGGGGATAAATAGCTCAGAGTGAAATTATTCTCAGGGTAACTATTTTAACATCGTTAACACCGTTTTATGTCGCAGATTTGTAACGAAGTAAACGCGGATTGATTGCAGGTAACATGACGGGAATTTATAATAAAAACCGGTTCTGATTTTTATAAAACACTCTCTATGAGGTGGTAAATGGCAATTGCGGATTTGGATAAACAGCCAGATTCAGTTTCTTCCGTGCTGAAAGTGTTTGGCATCTTACAGGCGCTCGGGGAAGAGCGTGAAATTGGTATCACAGAGTTGTCACAGCGCGTGATGATGTCGAAAAGCACCGTTTACCGCTTTTTGCAAACCATGAAATCACTGGGTTACGTTGCACAGGAAGGCGAATCTGAAAAATATTCTCTGACGCTGAAACTGTTTGAACTGGGTGCCCGGGCATTGCAAAACGTGGATCTGATCCGCAGCGCGGATATTCAGATGCGCGAGATCTCCCGCCTGACCAAAGAGACTATCCACCTGGGCGCGCTGGATGAAGACAGTATTGTTTACATCCATAAAATTGACTCCATGTATAACCTGCGTATGTATTCGCGCATTGGTCGTCGCAACCCGCTTTACAGCACGGCAATCGGTAAGGTTCTGCTGGCGTGGCGCGATCGTGAAGAAGTTAAACAGATCCTCGATGGCGTGGAGTACAAACGCAGCACTGAACGCACCATTACTAACACCGATGAGTTATTAACGGTGCTCGACAAGGTGCGTGAGCAAGGGTACGGCGAAGATAACGAAGAGCAGGAAGAAGGACTGCGCTGTATTGGTGTTCCGGTGTTTGACCGTTTTGGCGTCGTGATCGCAGGGTTGAGCATCTCTTTCCCAACGCTTCGCTTCTCGGAAGAGCGCCTGCACGAGTACGTGGCTATTCTGCATACCGCCGCGCGTAAGATTTCTGAACAGATGGGTTACCACGACTATCCGTTCTAACCCCGGTTAGCATAAAAAAAACGCCGCATCTTTGCGGCGTTTTTTATTCGTCGTTAACGCTGTGGCTCAGCCATTATCAATCACGACGGAGGTCTTACGCAGTACCGGGCAGTTGGTTAACCCAATGATCCCGCTATCCGAATGGAGATACTGCGCCGTGCTGACTCCCTGTGCTGTTAAATACTTACATTGAATGCCTAACCCTGCGGCGTTTTCGGTGCTTCCCACCAGCACGCCATAACCCGTTAAAAGAAGGCCAATCCAGAGTATCGCCAGTGCAACAATTGTACGAATAATTAAGCGCATTATTACCTCTTTATCATTGTTATCATGATGCTAGCCTAACCGGTTTACGTAATGAAACAAGTGCAGGATTCTGAAAAGAGCCTGATGGCGCTACAGTTAGTCCTTGTTTAAGATAACCGTGATAACCTGGTCATATCAGGTCTGTAAACGGAGTGTGGAGTGAAAAAAATACGCTGGGTGATTCTGATTATCGTGCTGATAGCGTGCGTGGTATTGTGGACGCAGACTATCAACGTGATGTGCGATCAGGATGTACAGTTTTTTAGCGGCGTTTGCGCAATCAATAAGTTTATTCCGTGGTAGCACGCATTTTTTCTTCAGGTGATTTCCTTCCTTCGCGCCAGTGGTAAAATAGACGTTTTTATTGAGGTGGTGAAATGGGTGAGTTACTGAATTCAGGGCTGCTAAATATGGCATCCCTGACGATCTCTTTGGTTGTTCTGCTGGTGGGGCTGGTCATTTGGTTTTTCGTAAACCGTGCCAGTTCACGTACCAATGAGCAGATCGAACTGCTGGAAGCGCTGCTTGAGCAGCAAAAACGGCAGAATGCACTGTTGCGTCGTCTGTGCGAGGCTAACGAGCCGGAAGAAAAAGAAGCACAAAAAGAAGCGGTCGCTGACGAGAACAACGATCAAGACGATTTTATCCGCCTGGTGGCTGAGCGTTAATCGTATTATTCCGGGAGGTGGCAGTGGTCTGGAAAAATCCCTGGTATGACCCCTCCCTGAAACATCACACCCCAAACGGTTTTCGTAATACCACTTCTGCAGGACACCAGCCTGGCGACCTTGAACGCTGGCGCAAAGAACGCAAAGCAGCTGGCTTACCGAAGCCGCCCGCGTTCGGCTACGATGACTTTATACGGCGGTGGTGGCAACCGGCCGATCTTCAGCAGCCGCAGCAGGATGGGGCGTGGTGGCTCGGACATGCGAGCATACTGCTGCAGCTGGACGGCAATATCCTTCTTACCGATCCCGTTTTTTCAAGGCGCGCTTCTCCACTTTCTTTCTTAGGGCCGCAGCGTAGAACGCCTCCGGCACTCTCTGTCGATCAGCTGCACCAGCTTGACGCGGTCGTTATCTCGCATAACCATTACGATCATCTTGATGAACTCACTGTTCGCCACATTCTCAAACGCTTTCCGGACGTTAGCGTGTTTGTTCCTTTAGGCCTGGGCGGCTGGTTTCGCCGCCGGGGCGCAAAACAGGTGGTTGAGCTCGACTGGTGGCAGAGTTTTACCTGGCAGGGGATAACATTATCCGCCGTACCGGCGCAGCACTGGAGTATGCGCACGCTCTGGAACCGCAATCGCTCATTGTGGTGCGGCTGGGTCTTTGAAGGGCGGCATCACCGGTTCTGGTTTAGTGGTGATACCGGCTATTCGCCTGAGCTGCTGTTGATACCGGAACGTTTGGGGAAAATTGATGCTGCAGCATTGCCCGTTGGCGCCTATGCTCCACGATGGTTTATGGCCGTACACCATATGGATCCCCAGTCTGCCGTTGCGCTGTGGCAACAGTTAGGTTGCCCGCTGGCGTTCCCTGTTCACTGGGGCGTGTTTGAGCTGGCGGATGAAGCGCTGGATGACCCCATAAAAGAATTAACTGATGCGCTGGATAATGTAGCACCAGTTAATAATACTTTCAGGATACTGAAAGTTGGCGAGTATTTACCCTTATAAACGAAGCGATGAATTGTTGCGTATATTGTGTATGTATTCGTCGTCAGGAAAATTTTAATTTTATCGAAACGTTTTGCTTGCCTTGTTTTGATGCAGAGTCATAAAAATTTCATTATTTTGGTGCATAACACTGCTAATTACCTGATGGATTTTAATACAGAAGTGTGCGGATTATTAACATCGTTTTTGGCTGAAACAATACGGTCACGTTACAATGATTTAAGCATAAGTTTTCACAATTTGTTCTAACTCAATCAACGCCAAAGATTTCTTTTCCCGACTGCTGGACGCAATGTAATGATTGAGCTATGTTAAAAAAGTCTTAGATTACAGCGGTTGTGCAAGCAGCGTTGAGTCTGTGTAAGGGAGTATAGCCGTCTGTTTGAGAAGCGCATAATTGTGCAATTCCTTACAGACAGTGTTCGAATTTGTGCGGCGGATCGAGACATGTTTAAAAATGGCTTGCCATATTAAACATAGTGTGTGATAACACGTTTTGGGTCAAACGAGGTACAGTTCTGTTTATGTGTGGCATTTTCAGTAAAGAAGTCCTGAGTAAAAACGTTGTCGTTGAATACCGCTTCTCTGCCGAACCTTATATTAGTGCCTCATGCAGTAATGTCTCAGTTTTATCTCAGTTAATGCCTGCGGGCTAAGAAAACACTCTAAGGAATTTTGCAAAATGGCAAAGATTAAAGGTCAAGTTAAGTGGTTCAACGAGTCTAAAGGTTTTGGTTTCATTACGCCTGCTGATGGCAGCAAAGACGTGTTCGTACACTTCTCTGCAATCCAGGGTAACGGCTTCAAAACTCTGGCCGAAGGCCAGAACGTTGAGTTCGAAATTCAGGACGGCCAGAAAGGCCCAGCTGCAGTTAACGTAACTGCTATCTGATCGAACCGCTGCTGACTGGGGCGCATAGCGCTTCACTCTCAGACATAAAGCCTCGCATCATGCGGGGCTTTTTTATTCCCTATCTTTCAAAATATTACTATCTACGGTCTTGTTAGCAACTTGTTGCAAAGCTGCGAGGTTAGTATCACAGTTTCGCCTCCCTAAGCGCATCTTTTCTCGTTAAATCAGAGCGTTGTTTAACAGCTCTGGGGTTCAGGTGAAGAAAAAATTGATATTAACCGCTGGCAATTTCACGCCGGCGCGTTTTGCGCTGCTCTGTTTCGCTATTTTCTGCAGTCTGGCCTTTTTACTTGGCCGCGTTGCCTGGCTACAAATCATCAAACCTGACAATCTGGTGAAGCAGGAAGATATGCGATCCCTCCGTCAGCTGGCGATTGATGCGCCGCGTGGGATGATTATGGATCGTGAAGGGCGACCGCTGGCGGTCAGCGTACCCGTCCGGGCCGTATGGGCCGATCCTAAAACGGTGCTGGCAAAAGGTGGCGTTGGGTTTGATGAACGCTGGCAGGCGCTGGCGAGCGCGCTGCACCTCTCGTTGAGCACCCTTTCATCACGAATTAACGCCAACCCCCAGGGCCGCTTCATCTACCTGGCGCGTCAGGTCGACCCTGCTCAGGCGAAGTGGATTGATAAGCTCAATTTACCCGGCATTAATTTGCGCGATGAATCCCGCCGCTTTTACCCGGCAGGCCACGTGGCGGCGAACCTGATTGGCTTCACCAATATTGACGGGCAGGGCATTGAAGGGGTGGAGAAAAGCTTCAATACTCAGCTGACCGGTAAAGCGGGTGTCCGACAGGTCCGGGAGGATCGCTACGGGCGCGTGGTTGAAAACCTGACGGAAGTGGCGCCCACGCCGGCACATAACATCCAGTTGAGTATTGACGAGCGGCTGCAAACCATTACCGAAGACGCGCTGGACAATGCCGTCGCCTGGAATAAGGCCGAGTCAGGGGCATCGGTGCTCATTAATATCCCCACCGGGGAAATACTCGCCATGGCGAGCTATCCGGATTTCAATCCCAATAACCGGGAAGGCGCGACGATAAACGATTTTCGCAACCGGGCAATCAGCGATACGTTCGAGCCCGGTTCGACCGTCAAGCCGCTGGTGTTGATGACGGCTCTGCAGCAGGGGCTGGTCCAGCCGGACAGCGTCATTGATACCCACCCGTATACCCTTGACGGGCATCGTATCCGCGACGTGGGTTATTATCCTGAGCTGACCATGACCGGGATCCTGCAAAAATCGAGCGACACCGGCGTATCCCGGCTCTCGCTGGCGATGCCTGTCCAGCATCTTATTGATACCTATCGAAACTTTGGGTTTGGCACCAACACGGGGCTGGGCTTAACGGGCGAAAGCGCCGGGCTGTTGCCACAGCGTAAATACTGGAGTCAGCTAGACCGCGCGACTTTTGCCTTTGGCTACGGCCTGATGGTCACACCGCTCCAGCTTGCCCACGTCTACGCGACGATTGGCGGCTTCGGGCTTGAGCGTCCACTCTCCATAACCCGCATCGATCCCCCGGTTATCGGCCACCGCGTCATGCCGGAGGAGATCGCGCATGAAGTGGAGCACATGATGGAAAGCGTCGCGCTGCCCGGCGGCGGGGGCGTTAAGGCCGCCGTTCGCGATTATCGCGTGGCGGTTAAGACCGGGACGGCGAAGAAAATTGATGATAGCGGCAAATATGTCGATAAATACGTCGCCTATACCGCAGGCGTTGCGCCTGCCAGCGACCCGCGTTTCGCCCTGGTGGTGGTGATTAACGATCCACAAAACGGGGCCTACTATGGCGGGGCGGTTTCCGCGCCGGTCTTCAGCGAAATCATGGGCAACGTGCTGCGCCTGGAGAATATCAAACCCGATGGCCTGCCGGCCGGTTCAGACCACCTTATCGTCATGCGGTAATCCAGCCATTTTATAGCAGGGCGAATAGCGGTACACTTCGCCCTTTGGTTTATCTCCCGGAGTTTCCATGTCCTTCAGCTGTCCCCTTTGCCACGCGTCACTGACGCGCTCAGATAAAAGTTATGCCTGTCCGCAGGGACATCAGTTTGATATGGCGAAAGAAGGATATGTGAATCTTCTTCCGGTGCAGCACAAGCGCTCCCGCGATCCGGGCGATAGCGCAGAGATGATGCAGGCGCGCAGGGCGTTTCTCGATGCCGGGCACTATCTGCCGCTGCGGGAGACGGTGGCGCAGATGCTGGGTGACTTACTGCCTGATTCGGCGTCCGCCATGCTTGATATCGGCTGCGGGGAAGGGTACTACACCGCACGGTTTGCGGATGTGGTGCGGGAGAAGGGGGCCGTGACATTCGGTCTCGACGTGTCGAAAGTGGCGATCCGCGCGGCGGCTAAACGTTACGCTGGCGTGACGTTTTGCGTGGCATCCAGCCACCGGCAGCCGTTTGATAATGCCAGTATGGATGCCGTTATCCGCATCTACGCGCCGTGTAAAGCAGACGAGCTGGCGCGCGTGGTGAAGCCCGGAGGCTGGGTGATAACCGTCACGCCGGGCCCGCGTCACCTGATGGAGCTGAAGGGACTCATTTACGACGAGGTGCGTCTGCATGCCCCACACTCTGAACAGCTGAAAGGCTTTACGCTGAAGCAGGAGCATTCAGTGGCGTATGAAATGAATTTGAACGGGGAAGAAGCGGTAGCCCTGCTGCAGATGACGCCATTCGCGTGGCGGGCAAAGCCGGAAGTATGGGATGCGTTAGCGGCTCGGACGACGTTTGGCTGCCAGACGGATTTCAGTATCCACGTCTGGCAGCGCGACGCTTAAGGCGCGAAGTGTGCCCAGAGGATCTGGGCACCAATGCCGATCAGCACGATACCGCCTAAGATCTCGGCGCGTTTACCCAGCAGCGGGCCGATAAACCGCCCGACCATCATGCCCAGCGTGGACATAATCAGCGTTGCACAGCCAATGGCCAGCGCGGTGGCGATAATATTGACCTGCAGGAATGCCAGACCCACCCCGACGGCCATGGCGTCCAGGCTGGTGGCAATTGCCGTGGTGACCAGCAGCCAGAAACCGTGGCGGTGCAGCGGTGCTTCATCTTCATCATCATTCCCGCGAAAACCTTCAATCATCATTCGGCCTCCGAGAAACACCAGCAGGACGAACGCAATCCAGTGGTTCCACTCCAGCACGAACTGGCTGGCGAGCATGCCCAAACCCCAGCCGATGAGCGGCGTCAGCGTTTCGATGGCACCAAAGATCAGACCGGTGCGCAGAGCTTCTGTGAATTTAGGTTTGTGAAGCGTGGCGCCTTTGCCGATGGAGGCGGCAAATGCATCCATGGACATGCCAAAAGCGAGAAGGATCGTAGCGGAGATGTTCATAAGAGCGTCCAGACCGGGGATATCCATATGACACATCACTGCCCCCAGTAAACAGCAGTTGATGTATCTATGGTCTCGCCTGATCTCTTTTGCACGGTAAGCGTGCTGAAAGCGATCCGTACGCGCCACGTTTTTCAACGAGTATGTTGACGCGTACATTTCCTGCGTGCAGGAAATCGGCTACTCCCCAACGACGGGCGCAACCTTAACATATTTTGAGAATATAAAACAACAACGAGCAAGGCTTAATTTATCTGCGTCTTTGATAACGATTTTCATTTAGGTTTATGCGTGAAAATATCGTTAATAAATATAAGTCAAAGAGGCGAGAAGATATAGCAACGGCTATATTCTTTGCGAAAGAATATCACAATATATAGCCGAGGTTATAATGTTAACTTATTGAGTTTTAACGAGTAATGTGTAGATTTTCTCAAGGTCATCAATATTTTTGACCCGAATGAGCAGACGGCGCTGTTCTAATTGCATCACTAACACGCCGTCTTCGGATAAATTCATCTCTTTAATGCGGTTATATTCTATCCATACGTTGGCGAAGAAGAATCCCTGTTTTTTAAAAATGAGTTTCGGCGAGCGGATCCAGAACAGGTAAATCGCCATTAATGCCAGCGCACATAATAACCATGTGGTTAATATTGCACCGTGGCTGGTCACGTTATTGTAAATCAGAATGACCACCAGGCCGGCGAAGATAAATGCATCAATGCGTCCACGGCGTAAGAGGGGAAGGGTCAGCAGCGTCTCGCCGTTACGGCGAGGCATAATGAACTCGTCATAGATCGCGTAAGCCAGAAGGGCAACAATAAACAACACCAGTACGATGTCCGTAACAGTCATTCATCCTCCAGATAAAAAGACCGGGGGCAAGCCCCCGGTCGATAACGCAATGTTTTACAGGCCCAGCAGGCCGACAGCGTAGCCCGCGATACCGATGACGAAGAAGCCAACGATGATCCACAGCGGGTTCACTTTCTTACGCAGCAGCCACATACAGGCGAAGGTCAACAGCAGCGGCACCAGGCCAGGCATCAGCTGGTCCAGAATCGTCTGCACGGTGGTGACGCGGGTTTGACCATCCTGACCGGTGATGGTCGAAACCACCAGCGGGATGTTCACGTGCGTCCACTTGTTAACCAGCGCCCCCATCACAAACAGGCCGAGAATAGACGCCCCCTCGGTCAGTTTCTGCAGGAAGCCGCCGCCCATATCCTTAACGATGTCCACGCCCTTACGGTAGCCGTAGGCCACGCCGTAGTAACGGGTCAGCAGACGTACCGCGTTGAACAGGATAAAGAACAGCAGAGGACCGAGCAGGCTGCCGCTCATCGCGATCCCGGCACCCAACGCCGCGAAGACCGGACGAACAGTACCCCAGAAGATAGGGTCGCCCACGCCGGCCAGCGGACCCATCAGACCGACTTTGATACCGTTGATGGCACCATCGTCAATCTCCGCGCCGTTCGCACGCTGCTCTTCCATCGCCAGCGTCACGCCCAGAACCGGAGCCGCGACGTAAGGATGGGTGTTGAAGAATTCCAGGTGACGTTTAATCGCCTGACGGCGTGCTTCGTTGTTCTCAGGGTAGAGGCGTTTTATCGCCGGCACCATTGAGAAGCAGAAGCCCAGCGCCTGCATACGTTCGAAGTTCCATGAACCCTGAAACAGGTTAGAACGGATGAACACGCCACGAATATCACCCGGAGTGAGTTTTTTCTCGGTGGTAGTTTTTGTCATATCAACCATTTCGCTCACCTGTTAGTCCAGTTCGTTATCGAGATCGTTGTTACCAGCAGCCTGCGCTGGGGCACCCGCAACACGGTTGTATTTCGGGCTGAGCTGGATGTAGAGAATCGCCATCACGGCACCAATCACGCCCAGCGCAACCAGGTTGAAGTTGGTGAATGCTGCGGTGACGAAGCCGAGGTAGAAGAACGGCATCAGGTAGCCCGCGCGCATCATGTTGATGACCATCGCGTAACCTACCACGACGATCATACCGCCCGCGATGTTCAGACCGCTGGTGACCACTTCAGGAATCGCGTTCAGCATGCCCTGAACTTCACTGGTGCCGACAGAGATCGCAACGATAACCGCCGGGATTGCGATACGCATCGCCTGCAGGAACAGGGACGACACGTGGATCCAGGAGAGTGCCGTGAGGTTGCCGTTCTCGGCCGCCTTATCCGCCGCGTGCTGGAAGGCCACGGTGATAGTACGAACGATGATGGTTAGCACCTGGCCTGCTGCGGCCAGAGGAATGGCAAGGGCAATACCTGCACCAATACTCTGATGACCGGCAATAACCAGAACGGTTGAGATGATTGAGGCCAGTGCGGCATCAGGCGCAACGGCGGCACCGATGTTCATCCAGCCCAGGGCGATCATTTCCAGCGTACCACCGATGATGATACCGGTTTTCATATCACCCAGAACGGCACCGATCAACGTACAGGCCACCAGAGGGCGGTGGAACTGAAATTCATCAAGTACGGATTCCATACCCGCAATACACGCGACGATGAACACCAGCACAATCTGAAGAGTGGTAATCTCCATTGTACTTCTCCTATAACATAAGCTTTATGTGAAAAACCGGCGCGGGCTTATTTCCCAACTTTACCGATCAAATCCATCATTTTCAGTTTCTGGTCAGTGGAAACCTTACGGGCTTCCAGCTCAATACCGCGGGCATTCAGCTTGTTGAACGCCTCGATATCTTTCGCATCAACTGAAATCGCGTTGTTGACCTGCGTTTTGCCCTGACGGAAAGCCATACCGCCGATGTTCACGGAGGTGATTTTCACGCCGCCTTCAACAATGCGCTCGACGTCTGTCGGGTTAGTAAACAGGAGCATCACGCGTTCACCCGCATATTTCGGGTTGTTGTAAACGCGGATCATCTTGGCGACATCCACCACGTGCGCGGTAACGCCCGGTGGTGCAACCTGAGTCAGAAGGGTTTTACGGACAGTGTCAGCGGCCACTTCGTCACTGACCACGATGATACGCTGTACGTTGGTCTCTTTGGTCCAGCGAGTCGCAACCTGTCCGTGAATCAGACGGTCATCAATACGCGCAAGGCCGATAACCATGTAATCGTTCGGTCCCATCGGTTTTGCCGGTGCCGCAGCTTTCGGTGCCGCCGCAGCCGGGGCAGGGGCGGGTTTTTCAACCGGCTGAGCCTTCAGGGCTTTCACCCCTTCGCGGCCGGTTTCAACGGCCAGCGCGACCAGCTCATCGAAGCCTGGGTTGTCGTCGCGCGCCATAAAGGTTTCCACCAGCATGGGAATGTTTACCCCGGCGACGACTTCATAATGCTCTTTATCGACGACAATGCGGCTGGCAGCATTAAACGGACTGCCGCCCCATGTATCGACGAGAAATAGCACGCCTTTGCTGGTATCCAGCTTCGCGAGTTGAGCGTTGTACTTCTCAATCAGCGTCTCGGCATTTTCACCGGGAACGAAATCGATCCAGCCGACGTTTTCCTGCTCGCCCAACAGCATCTCTGCCGTTTTGAGTAGCTGCTCAGCAGCCCAACCATGTGTGCCTATGACAATAGCAATGGTCACTTGCTACCTCCTTTTATTATCATTAATACGCCTGCCGGGCAGACGTACTGAGAATCGTATTGGCGAACCGAATCGATTCAGATAAGGGTTAGAGTTCAAAAAACTAAGACTTCCGCGAATTATTTTAGATAGTGAAAAAATAATTTATGTGATGAAGATCCGTAATTTAGCCACGCGTTACAGAATTATCTGTAGCGTATAGCCGCTGTGTAACAGAACTTTGCAAAGGAACGTAAATCTTTGCTAAAAACACAGTCTCTCTGATATGTTTAGCCTCCGTTTACTTGTTCAGGAGTATAGGGCTACAGCCCACTATATGGACCGTCACCGACGTCAGTCATCTTCCAGGCCATTCCGCGCCTTTTTCACCGGCGAACCACGCCACGTATCAACTCTGTCTGCCTCTTATTTGCCCACGTTGAGTGGGGCACCGTTTTGTCATTCCTTTAGCAGGAGCTTGTCATGGAATTCTTAATGGACCCGTCAATCTGGGTGGGACTGCTCACGCTGGTGGTGCTGGAGATCGTTCTCGGCATCGATAACCTGGTATTTATCGCCATCCTTGCGGACAAGCTGCCGCCAAAACAGCGTGATAAAGCGCGTCTGATTGGACTCTCGCTGGCGCTGGTCATGCGACTGGGGCTGCTCTCCGTGATCTCGTGGATGGTCACGCTGACCAAACCGCTGTTCTCCGTCATGGATTACACCTTCTCCGGTCGTGATTTGATCATGCTAATCGGGGGGATATTCCTGCTGTTCAAAGCGACGACAGAGCTTCATGAGCGGCTGGAGAACCGGCAGCACGACGATGGTCACGGTAAGGGCTACGCCAGCTTCTGGGTCGTGGTGCTACAAATTGTGGTGCTGGATGCAGTCTTCTCGCTGGATGCGGTGATTACCGCGGTCGGTATGGTGAACCACCTGCCGGTGATGATGGCGGCCGTCGTGATTGCGATGGCGGTGATGCTGCTGGCCTCGAAACCGCTGACGCGCTTCGTCAATCAGCATCCGACGGTGGTCGTGCTCTGTCTGAGCTTCCTGCTGATGATTGGTTTGAGCCTGGTGGCGGAAGGTTTCGGCTTCCATATTCCGAAAGGCTACCTGTACGCCGCGATTGGCTTCTCGATCCTGATCGAACTGTTCAACCAGATTGCGCGCCGTAACTTTATTAAGCAGCAGTCAAATCAGCCGCTGCGTGCCCGTACAGCGGACGCCATTCTGCGCCTGATGGGCGGACGCCGTCAGGTGAACGTCCAGTCTGACCCTGAAAACCGTAACCCGGTGCCGGTTCCGGAAGGGGCGTTTGTGGAAGAAGAACGCTACATGATTAACGGCGTGCTCTCCCTGGCCTCCCGCTCGCTGCGCGGCATCATGACGCCGCGCGGGGAAATTAGCTGGGTCGATGCGAACCTGAGCGTTGATGAAATTCGTCAGCAATTGCTCTCATCTCCGCACAGCCTGTTCCCGGTATGCCGCGGTGAGCTGGATGAAATCATCGGCGTGGTTCGGGCGAAAGAGATGCTGGTGGCGCTGGAAGAGGGCGTCAACGTGGAGGCCATTGCAGCTTCGTCGCCGGCGATTGTCGTACCGGAAACGCTGGATCCGATCAACCTGCTGGGCGTATTGCGTCGCGCGCGCGGTAGCTTTGTTATCGTCACCAACGAGTTTGGTGTGGTACAGGGGCTGGTGACGCCGCTGGACGTGCTTGAAGCGATTGCCGGTGAATTCCCGGATGAAGACGAAACGCCTGAAATTGTGGCCGACGGCGAAGGCTGGCTGGTCAAAGGTGCGACCGACCTGCACGCGCTTTCGCATACGCTGGGGCTGGAAAACGTGGTTAACGATGAAGAAGACATCGCAACCGTGGCGGGGCTGGTTATCGCCGTAAACGGTCAGATCCCGCGCGTCGGGGATGTGATCGAGCTTCCTCCATTGCACATCACTATCGTTGAAGCTAACGACTACCGCGTCGATCTGGTCCGCATTGTTAAAGAACAGTCTGCACACGACGAAGACGAATAAGTCTGCTTAACGGGTACGATGTGCCCGTTACGATCTTCTGGCGGGGAAGATTTTCTCGCCAGCCATTGTGGCGTTACTACCGCGCCTGCTTCTCTCTCAACCCGTTCGCTATTTAGCCGCTGCCTGATGCCAGGCCGAGCGCGAGCAGCCGCGACCGTAAAAGTGTAGTGGGGAAAGAAGAAGGAGACGAGAATGAAGGGAGAAATTCGCCCATCCGTTGCGGATGGGCGAAAGAGAGGATTAGTCGCACTGCACCTTAATGGCCAGACCGCCGCGCGACGTTTCACGGTACTTCGCGTTCATGTCTTTGCCGGTTTCGTACATGGTTTCGATAACCTTATCCAGCGACACGCGTGGTTCGCTGGTACGGCGCATCGCCATGCGCGAGGCGTTAATCGCTTTGACGGAGGCAATCGCGTTACGCTCAATGCACGGCACCTGCACCTGGCCTGCGACCGGATCACAGGTCAGACCGAGGTTATGCTCCATGCCAATTTCCGCCGCCACGCAAACCTGTTCAGGGCTCGCGCCGAGCAGCTCGGCCAGACCGGCTGCCGCCATGGAGCAGGCCACGCCTACTTCACCCTGACAGCCCACTTCAGCGCCTGAAATGGACGCGTTCATCTTGTACAGCGCACCGATAGCGCCTGCCGCGAGGAAATAACGAATATAAATATCCGGCGTCACAGGCTCGATAAAGTGATCGTAGTAGGCCAGCACCGCCGGAACGATCCCGCACGCACCGTTGGTTGGCGCAGTCACGACGCGCCCCCCTGCGGCGTTCTCTTCGTTCACCGCCAGAGCAAACATGTTCACCCAGTCAACTACGTTCATCGGGTCGTTAGAGAATTTGTCCGTGGTCACCAGCATACGGCGCAGGGCAGAGGCACGACGCGGCACACGCAGTGGCCCTGGCAGTACGCCTTCGGTGTTCATCCCGCGATCGATACAGGCGCGCATGGTTTGCCACACGTTGGCAAAATAGTCTTCGATCTCTTTTTTGCTGTGCAGCGCCAGCTCGTTCTGCATCACCATGCCGGACAGCGATAAGCCGGTCTCTTTGCAGTAGCCCAGCATCTCGGTGGCCGATTTGAACGGATAGGGCACGTTCACGTCGCCCGCGCTCTCTTTACCGAAATGCTCTTCGTCAACGATGAAGCCACCGCCGATGGAGTAGTAGGTTTTGCTGTAGATCTCTTTTTCGCCGCTCCAGGCGTGGATAGTCATGCCGTTTTCATGCAGCGGCAGGTTGTCGCTGCGAAAACGCATGCCGTCATCCTGCGGGAAATCCACTTCGTGCTGACCGTTAGCCAGCAGCAGGCGACCGCGCGCTTCCACGTCGCGGATGAATGCCGGGATGGCATCAATATCAACAGTGTCCGGCATATTGCCCGCCAGACCCATAATAATGGCGATATCGGTGTGGTGGCCTTTACCCGTTAATGACAGTGAACCGTAAACGTCTACGGCGACACGGGTAACGCTTTCCAGTAATCCTTTTTCGACCAGATCATCGACGAACTGTTTACCGGCCTTCATCGGCCCTACAGTGTGGGAAGAAGAAGGACCAATCCCCACTTTGAACATGTCGAATATACTAATCACTTTCACACTCCTGACAGGGTTACCGGGGTTCCAGTAACGATGTTATAACTGCGCATAGTGTAAGAGGGAACACCAACCTCGGCTTAACTATTCACATGAATTAAACTAATGGTTAACGATGGGTTTTGCTAATAGCGCGACGCGGATCGCAAACCTGCAAAAAAGGCTGGAATGTAAAGTATAGTCAAGGCTTCAGGCCGATTTGTAGCGCCAGTTCACGAATGATGCCCGCCGTCATGCCCCAGACAAAATAATGCTGATACCAGGACAACCAGACCCGATGGTCATGCCCCCGACGATGGATATCCAGCGGATGATAGCGGCTTAGCCGGAGCGCCTCTTCAAGCGGCATCTCAAACACCGCAGAGACTTCGTCGACGCTGGCGTGATACTGAAGATTGGGGGGGATAATGCCGACGACCGGCGTGACCTGAAAGCCGGTCACGCTGTCGACGGGCGGCAGCACGCCGATGACTTCCACCGCGTCAGGCGGGATCGCCACCTCCTCCTGCGCTTCCCGCAGCGCGGCGGCAATCAGCGACGCATCGGTGCTGTCCACCGCGCCTCCCGGGAAGGCCACCTGACCGGCGTGTTTGCGCATATGCGGCGAACGCTGCGTAAGCAGCAGGCCCGGCTGTTCCCGGCGCACCACCGGGATCAGCACCGCCGCCTGACGCTGATTCAGCGTGGCGCGGTTGACCTGCGGCCGTAGCAGCTGAAAGCGCGACAGAAAATCATCCAGCGTCAGGTTCTCTTTCTCCACCGTTAGTTCTCCAGTTGCTTCAGGATGCGGTTCACCTTATCAAAGGTTTCCTGATATTCCGCCTCGACCTGGCTGTCCGCCACAATGCCGCCGCCCGCAGAACAGTACAGATTGCCGCCGCAGGCCGTCAGCGTGCGAATGGTAATGCTGGTATCCATGGTGCCGCACAGGCTGATATAGCCGATGCTGCCGCACCAGGCGTTGCGGCGGTGCGGTTCCAGTTCGTCGATGATTTCCATGGCGCGAATTTTTGGCGCACCGGTGATGGAGCCGCCCGGGAACGCGGCCCGGAGCAGATCGCAGGCGGTGCGAGAGGCGGGCAGACGCGCGGTGATGGTGCTGACCAGATGATGCACTGCCGGGAAAGGCTCGACGACGAACAGCTCCGGCACGCGCACGCTGCCTGGTTCGGCGACCCGGCCAATATCGTTACGCATCAGGTCGACAATCATCAGGTTTTCGGCGCGATCCTTCGGTGACCCGGCGAGTTTCTCCGCCTGCTGGCGATCGGCGTCCGGATCGGCAAGGCGCGGCAGCGTGCCTTTAATCGGGCGGGTCTGAATCGTCCCTTCCGCCAGATGGATAAAACGCTCCGGCGACAGGCTGAGGATGGCCCCCTGTTCCAGACGTACAAACGCGCTGAACGGAGCCCTGTTACTGGCATTGAGACGGGTAAACGCCTGCCACTCGTCCCCCTGGTATGCTGCCTGGAAACGCTGGGCAAGGTTAACCTGATAGCAGTCGCCGCTTTGCAGATAGGCCTGCACGCGGGAGAATTTTTCCGCGTATTCCAGCGCGGTCATGTTCGAGCGCCAGCCGGAGGTCAGGGTGAACGCTTCAGCTGGAGCAGGCTGTTGTGCCTCAAGCCAGGCCAGACGCGCCTGCACGTCATCATGGCTCAGCAGGGAGACCCTTTTTTTCTGGTGGTCCACAATCAACGCCCAGTCATATAGCCCCACGGCCATGTCCGGCAGGGCAATATCCGCCTGCGCATGCTCGGGCAGCATCTCGAAGCGGCGACCCAAATCGTAGCCAAACAGGCCCAGCGCGCCGCCCTGGAAGGGCAGGTCCAGGTTAGGGGTAGCGGATAAGCCCAGCGCGTTGATTTCCTGCTGAAGCTGCATCAGCGGATCGTCCGTCGTCGACAGATCGTCGGTCGTCAGCGTTTTCAGGGGATCGGCTACCATAATATCGAAGCGGCTGTACGGGTGATCCGCATGGCCGGAGTGCAGCAGCATGGCAAAAGGAAGATGGCTCAGACGGGCAAACCAGAACTCAGCGGCGTCAGCGCGCCAGGGTAAGGTAACAACAGTGGGGAAGCGCATGTTCATGTATGGCATACTACCGGGCAGCGTGAAATAATTAGCGCGAATAATTTAGCAGGAGTTGACGATGTTTGCAGGTTTACCTTCTCTGAGCCATGAACAGCAGCAGAAAGCGGTTGAGCGAATTCAGGAACTGATGTCCCAGGGGATGAGCAGCGGACAGGCGATTTCCCAGGTGGCGGAGGAGCTGCGCGCCACCCATACCGGCGAGCGGATCGTGGCGCGTTTTGAGGATGAAGATGAAGAGTAATCGGGCTTAAACCGCCGCGATAATCTTGATCTCAACCTTGTATTCCGGTTTCATCAGCGTGGCCTGTACGGTGCAGCGTACAGGCGCGTGACCCGCCACCACCCACGCATCCCAGGCTTTATTCATCGCCGCGAAATCGTCTTTATTTGCCAGGAAAATGGTCGCATCCAGAATGCGGGATTTATCGCTGCCCTGTTTTTCCAGCACGGCATCAATCTGCGCCAGGGTATTCGCCGTCTGTTCGAACGCATCCGCGTCCAGATTTGACGGTACACCGGTGTAATACAGCGTCTGGTTATGGATCACCACATCAGACCAGCGGGCTTCGGCATCAATGCGCACAATTGTCATAAACGTTTCCTCGTTATTTTTCGTCGTCAGGCGGCAAGACTGCCATATTGTTCTGCCGTCGTCACTATTTGGGGTGGCACAGGAGAAGATGGGCTGACATAATCCCTGTGCAAAAATACAGTGAGAGAGCAACGTGGCAGACGATTTTTCCCCTGAAGGTCAATTAGCGCAGGCGATCCCCGGCTTCAAGCCCCGTGAGCCTCAGCGACAGATGGCGCACGCCGTTGCCCGCGCCATTGATCAGGCCCAGCCGCTGGTGGTTGAAGCCGGAACCGGCACGGGTAAGACCTATGCTTACCTTGCGCCGGCGCTGCGGGCGAAAAAGAAGGTGATAATTTCCACCGGATCGAAAGCGCTGCAGGATCAGCTCTACAGCCGCGACTTGCCCACGGTGGCAAAGGCGCTGAAATATAAAGGCCGTCTGGCCCTGCTGAAGGGGCGCTCCAACTATCTCTGCCTGGAGCGACTCGAACAGCAGGCGCTGGCCGGCGGCGATCTGCCGGTACAAACCCTGAGCGACGTCATTATCCTGCGCGCCTGGGCGAACCAGACCGAAGAGGGCGATATCAGCACCTGCGCGAGCGTGCCGGAAGACTCCCCGGCCTGGCCGCTGGTGACCAGCACCAACGACAACTGCCTCGGCAGCGACTGCCCGCTGTATAAAGACTGTTTTGTGGTGAAAGCGCGCAAAACCGCGATGGACGCAGACGTGGTGGTGGTGAACCACCACCTGTTCCTCGCGGACATGGTGGTTAAGGACAGCGGTTTCGGCGAGCTGATCCCGGAGGCGGACGTGATGATTTTCGATGAAGCCCATCAGTTGCCGGATATCGCCAGCCAGTATTTCGGCCAGTCGCTCTCCAGCCGCCAGCTACAGGATCTGGCGAAAGATTTTACCATTGCCTACCGGACCGAACTCAAAGATACCCAGCAGTTGCAGAAGTGCGCCGACCGTCTGGCGCAAAGCGCGCAGGATTTCCGCTTACAGCTTGGCGAGCCGGGCTATCGCGGCAATCTGCGCGAACTGCTGGCGGACAAAAATATCCAGCGCGCGCTGCTGCTGCTCGATGATGCACTTGAGCTCTGCTACGACGTGGCGAAGCTGTCCCTCGGACGCTCCGCGCTGCTTGACGCCGCCTTCGAACGCGCCACGCTCTATCGCGGGCGGCTCAAACGGCTAAAAGAGATCAACCAGCCGGGGTACAGCTACTGGTATGAATGCACCTCGCGCCACTTTACCCTCGCGCTCACGCCGCTGACGGTGGCCGATAAATTCAAAGAGGTGATGGCGCAGAAGCCGGGAAGCTGGATCTTCACTTCCGCAACCCTGTCTGTAAATGACGATCTGCATCACTTCACCGAGCGCCTCGGTATTGAGCAGGCGGAATCACTGCTGCTGCCCAGCCCGTTTGATTACGAAAAGCAGGCGCTGCTCTGCGTGCCACGCAATCTCCCGCTGCCGAACCAGCCGGGGGCGGCGCGGCATCTCGCGGCGATGCTCAAGCCGATGATTGAGGCCAACAACGGGCGCTGCTTTATGCTCTGCACCTCACACGCCATGATGCGCGATCTCGCCGAGCAGTTTCGCGCCACCATGACCCTCCCGGTGCTGCTGCAGGGGGAAACCAGTAAAGGCCAGCTGCTCCAGCAGTTTGTCAGCGCCGGTAACGCCCTGCTGGTGGCAACCAGCAGCTTCTGGGAAGGGGTGGACGTGCGCGGCGACACGCTCTCGCTGGTGATCATCGATAAGCTGCCGTTCACGTCGCCGGACGATCCGCTGCTCAAGGCGCGGATGGAAGACTGCCGCCTGCGCGGGGGCGATCCGTTCGACGACGTCCAACTACCGGACGCGGTCATCACGCTTAAGCAGGGGGTAGGGCGCCTTATCCGTGACGTCACCGACCGCGGCGTGCTGGTGATCTGCGATAACCGCCTGGTGATGCGTCCTTACGGCGCAACCTTCCTCGCCAGCCTGCCGCCCGCCCCGCGTACGCGGGACATTAAACGCGCGGTGCGTTTCCTGGCAAACCCAACGGCGGAGTAATTCGCTCCGGAGTGTGCTAAGATGCGCGCCATTTTGTGACTGACCCTTGCGAGAGCGCGACGACTGATGCGAATTCTGGCTATTGATACCGCGACAGAGGCTTGCTCTGTTGCTCTGTTGAACGACGGTGCTGTTTCTGCTCATTTCGAAGAGTGCCCACGGGAACACACCCAGCGTATTCTGCCCCTGGTAAAAGCCATTTTAACCCAGGGCAACACCACCTTAACCGACCTCGACGCGCTGGCCTTTGGCCGCGGTCCCGGCAGCTTTACGGGCGTGCGCATTGGGATTGGCATCGCGCAGGGGCTGGCGCTGGGCGCTGACCTGCCGATGATCGGCGTCTCTACGCTTGCGACGATGGCGGAGGGAGCCTGGCGCATGACGGGCGCGACCCGCGTGCTCGCCGCTATTGACGCTCGCATGGGTGAAGTTTACTGGGCGGAATATACCCGCGATGAAAACGGCGTCTGGCACGGCGAAGAGACGGAAGCAGTGCTTAAGCCTGAAGCCGTTACTGAACGCCTGAAGCAGCTGTCCGGCGAGTGGGCGACGGTCGGCACGGGCTGGCCGGCGTGGCCAGAGATGGCGAGCGGCACCGGCGTGACGCTGGTGGACGGCAATATGCTCCTGCCTGCGGCAGAAGATATGCTCCCGATTGCCCGTCAACTGCTTGCAGCAGGAAAAACCGTTGCCGTTGAGCATGCGGAGCCGGTTTATTTGCGAAACACCGTCGCGTGGAAGAAACTTCCGGGCCGCGAATGAATCTCAGTAACAGGAACTGAGAAAAAGGAGTCGCATCATGGCGGTTCAGACTAAAGTAGTACGCCTTTTTATGGCAGGCGCGGTTGCCATAGCACTGAGCGGTTGCGTAACCGTACCTGATGCGATCAAGGGCAGCAGCCCGACGCCACAGCAGGATCTGGTTCGGGTAATGAATGCGCCCGAGCTTTATGTCGGCCAGGAAGCCCGCTTCGGTGGGAAAGTGATCGACGTGCAGAACCAGCAGGGGAAAACCCGTCTGGAAATTGCCACGGTACCGCTCGACAGTGGCGCGCGTCCCGTACTCGGTGAAGCCTCTCGCGGGCGTATCTATGCCGACGTTAGTGGTTTCCTCGACCCGGTCGATTTTCGCGGACAGCTGGTAACCGTTGTCGGGCCGATTACCGGTTCGGTGCAGGGCAAAATCGGCAACACGCCGTATAAATTTATGACCATGCAGGTGAACGGCTATAAGCGCTGGCGTATCGCCCAGCAGGTGGTGATGCCGCCTCAGCCAATCGACCCGTGGATGTGGGGCCCACATCCTTACCGTTACGGTTATCCGGGATGGGGCTGGTATAACCCGGGCCCTGCACAGGTGCAAACGATCGTAACTGAGTAACTTACTGTTATTGTTAAGAAAGAGACAGCGGCTCAGCCGCTGTCTCTGTTTTTTTACGGATAAAACGAAAAAAAAGAGTGACGCGCTTCGCAACCTGCAATCTGAACAATTAATAAACTGGTACGCTGAGTTAATATAATGTTAACAAACTGTTTATTATCGGGGCTGTGATGACGACGAACACTCATTTCAGAGGTGATGCATTGCAAAAGGTTTGGCTTAACCGTTATCCCGCAGATGTGCCTGCGGAGATCAATCCTGACCGTTATCAATCCCTGGTGGAATTATTTGAGCACTCGGTAAGACGTTACGCAGACCAGCCCGCGTTTGTGAATATGGGCGAGGTGATGACGTTCCGTAAGCTTGAGGAGCGTAGCCGGGCGTTTGCGGCTTATCTGCAGGAAGGACTTGGGCTGCAAAAAGGGGATCGCGTCGCGCTGATGATGCCGAACCTGCTGCAATACCCGGTGGCGCTGTTTGGCATCCTGCGTGCCGGGATGATTGTGGTCAACGTTAACCCGCTTTACACGCCGCGCGAGCTGGAACATCAGCTGAACGACAGCGGGGCGGTGGCGATTGTCATTGTTTCTAACTTTGCCCATACCCTGGAAAAAGTGGTCGACAAAACCCAGGTGAAGCATGTCATCCTGACGCGCATGGGCGATCAGCTTTCCACCGCCAAAGGGACGCTGGTTAACTTTGTCGTTAAATACGTCAAACGTCTGGTACCAAAATACCATCTGCCGGATGCTATCTCTTTCCGCCGCGCGCTGCATGCGGGCTATCGCATGCAGTACGTCAAGCCTGAAGTCGTCTCCGAAGACCTGGCCTTCCTGCAATACACAGGCGGCACCACCGGCGTGGCCAAAGGGGCGATGCTGACCCACCGCAACATGCTGGCGAACCTTGAGCAGGTCAATGCCACCTACGGGCCGCTGCTGCATCCGGGTAAAGAGCTGGTAATCACCGCGCTGCCGCTGTATCACATCTTCGCGCTGACCATGAACTGCCTGCTGTTTATCGAGCTGGGCGGGCAAAACGTATTGATCACCAACCCGCGCGATATCCCGGGTCTGGTGAAAGAGCTGGCAAAATACCCGTTTACCGCCATGACCGGGGTGAACACCCTGTTTAACGCGCTGCTCAACAACAAAGAGTTCCAGCAGCTTGATTTCTCCACGCTGCATCTCTCCGCGGGCGGCGGCATGCCGGTTCAGCAGGCGGTGGCCGAGCGCTGGGTGAAGCTAACCGGGCAATATCTGCTGGAAGGCTACGGCCTGACGGAGTGTGCCCCGCTGGTGAGCGTCAACCCGCACGATATCGACTACCACAGCGGCAGCATCGGCCTGCCGGTCCCCTCGACGGAAGCAAAGCTGGTGGATGATGAGGATAACGAAGTGCCTCACGGCGAGCCGGGCGAACTGTGCGTCAGAGGGCCGCAGGTAATGCTGGGTTACTGGCAGCGCCCTGATGCTACCGACGAAATCATTAAAGACGGCTGGCTTCACACCGGCGATATTGCGGTAATGGATGACGAAGGCTTCCTGCGCATCGTCGATCGCAAAAAAGATATGATCCTGGTCTCCGGCTTCAACGTCTATCCGAACGAAATCGAAGACGTGGTGATGCAGCACAGCGGTGTGCTGGAAGTGGCGGCTGTGGGCGTTCCTTCCGGCAGCAGCGGTGAAGCGGTGAAGATATTTGTGGTCAAGAAAGATCCTTCTCTTACCGAGGAAGCGCTGATAACGTTTTGTCGCCGTCAGCTGACGGGCTATAAAGTGCCGAAGCTGGTGGAATTCCGCGATGAGCTGCCGAAATCCAACGTCGGGAAGATATTACGACGAGAATTACGTGACGAAGCCCGTGCCAAAGTAGACAATAAGGCCTGAGCTTCACGTTAATCGCCCAGACGCCGGTTAAGCCGGCGTTTTTTATGGGCGCAAACAAAAGAGAATCCGATTTGAATTACCAGATGATCACGACCAACGACGAGCTGGCTTCGCTGTGCGAAGTGACGCGCGACTTTCCTGCCATCGCTCTGGATACCGAGTTTGTCCGTACTCGCACCTATTATCCACAGCTGGGTTTGATACAGATGTACGACGGTAAGCACGTCTCGCTGATCGACCCGCTCGGCATTACCGACTGGGCGCCGATGCGTGACCTGCTGCTGGATACTGCGGTCACGAAATATCTGCACGCGGGCAGTGAAGATCTGGAAGTCTTTCTTAACACCTTTGGCATCATGCCTCAGCCGCTGATTGATACGCAGATCCTCGCGGCGTTCAGCGGTCGTCCGCTGTCGTGGGGCTTTGCCGCCATGGTGGAGGAGTACACGGGCCTGACGCTGGATAAAAGTGAATCCCGTACCGACTGGCTGGCCCGTCCACTTACCGAACGTCAGCTGGAATATGCGGCGGCAGACGTGTTTTACCTGCTGCCGATTGCCGGACAGCTGATGAAAGAGGCGGAAGCCTCCGGCTGGCTCTCTGCCGCGCTGGACGAGTGCCGTATGACGCAGCAGCGTCGCCAGGAAGTGGTTGACCCGAAAGAGGCCTGGCGTGATATCACCAACGCCTGGCAGCTTCGCACGCGTCAGCTGGCCTGCCTGCAGCTGTTAGCGGACTGGCGTTTGCGTAAAGCGCGTGAGCGCGATTTGGCCGTGAATTTTGTGGTGCGTGAAGAGCACCTCTGGGCGGTCGCGCGCTATATGCCGGGCAGCCTGGGCGAGCTGGACAGCATTGGCCTTTCCGGCAGCGAGATCCGTTTCCATGGTAAAACCCTGCTGGCGCTGGTCGCCAAAGCGCAGGCGCTGCCGGAGGATGCACTGCCTGAGACGCTGCTGAATCTCATGGATATGCCGGGCTATCGTAAAGCATTTAAGGATATCAAAGCGCTGGTGCAGGATGTCGCAACGGAAAGCAAGCTGAGCGCTGAACTGCTGGCGTCACGCAGACAGATTAACCAGCTGCTGAACTGGCACTGGAAGCTGAAACCGCAGAATGGCGTGCCGGAACTGATGGCTGGCTGGCGCGGGGTATTGATGGCCGATCGCCTGAATACCTTGCTGGAAGGTTATCCGCGATAAAAATATGCCGGGCGATATACCCGGCATATTCTCCCCGGTGGCGCTGCGCTTACCGGGGCTACGACACCAGGAACCTACGGACGCGACTCTTCCGCTTCCGGAAGCGTTACGTTCAGCTCCAGAATCGAAATATCCCCGTCTTTTTGCTCCAGCTGTACGGTGACCATCTCCGGGTCAATCTGCACATACTTACAGATCACTTCCAGGATGTCCTTGCGCAGCTGCGGCAGGTAGTGAGGCTCGGCGTCGCTACGACGACGCTCCGCAACGATAATTTGCAGGCGTTCTTTTGCGATGTTGGCGGTGCTTTTTTTCCGCGAGAGAAAAAAGTCCAGTAATGCCATAACTTATCCTCCGAACAGGCGTTTGAGGAAACCTTTCTTCTCTTCTTCAATGAAGCGGAAAGGACGTTCTTCTCCCAGCAGACGGTCAACGGTATCGGCGTAAGCTTTACCTGCATCTGCCGTTGTATCAAGGATCACGGGCTCGCCCTGGTTAGAGGCGCGTAACACGGACTGGTCTTCCGGGATAACGCCAACCAGTTTAATGCGCAGGATCTCCAGCACGTCTTCCATGCTCAGCATGTCACCTTTGTTTACGCGACCCGGGTTATAGCGGGTCAGCAGCAGGTGCTCTTTGATCGGATCCTGGCCATTTTCCGCACGGCGGGATTTGGAGGCCAGAATACCGAGAATACGGTCGGAGTCACGCACGGAGGAGACTTCCGGGTTGGTGGTGATGATCGCTTCATCAGCAAAGTAGAGCGCCATCAGGGCACCGGTTTCGATGCCGGCAGGGGAGTCACAGACGATGAAGTCGAACTCCATTTTTTTCAGCTCGTCGAGTACCTTTTCCACGCCTTCACGGGTCAGGGCATCTTTATCACGCGTCTGAGAAGCCGGAAGAATGAAGAGGTTCTCGGTGCGCTTGTCTTTAATCAGCGCCTGGTTCAGCGTGGCATCGCCCTGAATGACGTTCACGAAGTCATATACGACGCGACGCTCACATCCCATGATGAGGTCGAGGTTACGCAGACCGATATCGAAGTCGATAACGACGGTTTTCTTTCCCTTCTGGGCCAAACCAGTAGCGATGGCCGCGCTGGAGGTGGTCTTGCCAACGCCTCCTTTACCCGAAGTAACAACAATAATGCGTGCCATAGAAATTCCTTGTTAAAAAGGGATTAATTCAACGGTTGAACGGTCAACGCGTCGTCTGCCAGAAGCAGGCGAGCCGCTTTGCCATAAAATTCGGCTGGGATCTTGTCGCTCAGCCAATATTCACCTGCGATGGACACCAGTTCCGCCGTCAGGTGAGTACAAAATATTTGCGCGTCCCGATCGCCACTTGCGCCCGCGAGCGCACGTCCACGCATCATACCGTAAACGTGAATATTGCCATCTGCAATAAGCTCTGCGCCAGCACTGACGTGGCTTGTAACAATTAGATCACAGTTTGGCGCATAAATGCGCTGACCGGAACGAACCGGCACATCAATCATTCGCGTTTTTGTGAGAGCGGTAACGTTTTGCGCCGCAGGAGGGGGCGTTTGTACGGCAGCGGGTGCTGCACGTGGGGTTTTTTCTTTGCCTTCATTAAGAAGAGGCAGCCCCGCACGGTCGATTTCCGCTTTCAACTCGGGATCTTTGCAGCCGCTGATGCCGACAATACGCAGCCCGGTAGAGGAGACCGCCTGCTGGAGACGTGTCCAGTTAACCGGCGCCTCAAGACCGCTGACGTTGATGACGACGGGGGCGTGCTTCAGAAAGGCGGGAGCCTGGGCGATTTTGTCTTCTAACGCCTGACGAATAACCTCGGGTTTTGCATCATGCAAATGAACCACTGATAAGGTGAAGCTACTGCCTTTAAGCTCGATGGGCGTGTTTGACATCCTGGCCTTACTCAATTTGCTATTAACCGCAACCATTCGCTGCGATATTCCGAAGAGTATCAGGCATGTTATAGTCAGGAGTATATTGAGGCAAGCAACCACCCATTAATTCAGAGTAAAAACATGTTTTGTGTGATCTACAGAAGTACAAGCCGTGACCAGACCTATCTTTATGTCGAAAAGAAAGACGATTTTTCACGCGTGCCGGAAGAATTAATGAAGAACTTTGGCCGACCACAGCTGGCGATGCTGCTGCCGCTGGACGGCCGTAAGAAACTGGTGAATGCCGATCTGGAAAAAGTGAAAACGGCATTAGCCGAGCAGGGCTATTATTTACAGCTTCCACCGCCGCCTGAGAATTTATTAAAACAGCACCTCGAGGCGTCCGGGAAAAAATAGCCTCAGCTGTTTTCGGGCATAACACATCAACCGATTAGGGGTCGAGCATGTATCAACATCATAACTGGCAAGGTGCATTACTGGATTATCCCGTCAGCAAAGTGGTCTGCGTGGGCAGCAACTATGCGAAGCATATTCAGGAGATGGGCAGCGCAACCCCAGAAGAGCCGGTCCTGTTTATTAAGCCCGAGACGGCGCTATGCGACATCCGCCAGCCGCTGGCGCTGCCGCAGGGGCTGGGGTCGGTACATCACGAAGTAGAGCTTGCCGTGCTGATCGGCGCCACGCTGCGCCAGGCTTCCGAAGAGCATGTCGAGAAAGCGATTGCCGGCTACGGCGTGGCGCTGGATCTGACCCTGCGCGACGTGCAGGGCAAAATGAAGAAGGCAGGGCAGCCGTGGGAAAAAGCCAAAGGCTTTGATAACGCATGTCCGATTTCAGGGTTTGTTCCGGTGAATGAATTTACCAACGATCCGCAGGACACTCCGCTCAGCCTGAAGGTTAACGGCGAGATCCGCCAGCAGGGCACCACGGCAGATATGATCCACAAGATCGTGCCGCTGATCGCCTACATGAGCCGTTTCTTCACCCTGAAGCCGGGCGATGTGATCCTCACCGGCACGCCGGAAGGCGTGGGCCCGCTCGCCAGCGGCGATGAGCTTGAGGTCGGTTTTAACGGCCTGTCGCTAAAAACCCGCGTGCTGTAACCGCATCTTGCCGCCTGCAAAGGGCGGCAAAACTTGCAACCACGTGCCAGACTGGTTATAAGGTGCGCTTTCTTTTGACGTGTGGACATCCTGATGAACGACATTCCTTTCTGGCAAAGCAAAACTCTTGACCAAATGACCGACGCGGAGTGGGAATCGTTGTGCGACGGCTGCGGGCAGTGCTGCCTGCACAAGCTGATGGATGAAGACTCCGATGAGATCTATTTCACCAACGTCGCCTGCAGGCAGCTGAACATTAAAACCTGCCAGTGCCGCAACTACGAACGCCGCTTCGAGTTCGAGCCGGACTGCATCAAGCTCACCCGTGAAAATCTGCCGACTTTTGAGTGGCTGCCGCACACCTGCGCGTATCGCCTGCTGGCGGAAGGGAAAGATCTACCGGCCTGGCATCCTCTGCTGACCGGTTCAAAAGCGGCGATGCACGGCGAGCGTATCTCGGTACGCCACATTGCGGTGAAAGAGTCCGAGGTGCGGGACTGGGAAGATCACATCATGAATCACCCTAATCGGTGATAATAAAAAACCCGCCGTGGCGGGTTTTTGCTTTTATCTTCCAAACAAATCGCGTTTCTTCGGTTTGAACGGCTGAGCGATCAGCACCAGCAGCGCCACGACGAAGTAGGCCACAAAAATGCCCACCAGCCACTGCGGCATCTCCAGCGTCAGGAATTCCCACTGACGTACGGAGCAGTCACCGGATGCGACAAACACCTGCGGAAGCCACTTATCCAGCGGCAGCCAGCTCGGGAAGCGGGCGGCGAAATCACAGGTCATAAACGGTGACGGATGCAGCTGCATCATGGTGTGCTGCCAGGAAAGCTCAATCCCTTTCCAGGCGCTGTACAGCCAGATGGCAATACCGACGTAGCGCAACGGCGTTTTTGGGGCAATTGCGCCCACCAGGCCTGCACCCATAATGCCGAACAGCGCGCAGCGCTCGTAGATGCACAGCACGCAGGGCTTGAGTCCCATCACGTGCTGGAACCACAGCGCAACCATTTCCAGCGCAAAGGCGGTCAGGGCCATCAACAACCACGCTCCGCGACCGCGGGAGCACTGGTTTAAAAATCTCAACATAATCATTTCCCTGGAACATGCTTAGAAAGCGCAGTGTAAACGAATTTTAATGCGCCGCAAGTATACCCGCTTGTAGCAGCCATTGCGTACAGGGAACGAGAGTAATTTTGATGCACAGCAAACCAACAACGGTGAGCACCAGCGTGTACGGCAGCGCCATCCAGACCATTCTTCCATAAGAAAGCCGTATGAGTGGCGCCAGCGCCGAGGTCAGCAGGAAGAGAAATGCCGCCTGGCCGTTAGGTGTTGCAACGGAGGGCAGGTTTGTTCCGGTATTGATGGCTACCGCCAGCAGGTCGAACTGCCCGGTACTGACGATCCCTTGCTCCATCGCCGCTTTGGCCTCATTGATATACACCGTCCCGACAAAGACGTTATCGGAAATAGAGGACAACAGACCGTTAAAGAGATAGAACAGCGTAAGCTGCGAGTCCGGCGAGGCCTGAAGCACAAACGCGATAATCGGTGCGAAAAGGTGTTGGTCAATAATCACCGCCACGACCGCAAAAAAGACCGCCAGCAGCGCGGTAAACGGCAGGGCTTCGGTAAAGGCTTTACCAATAGCATGTTCGTCCGTAACCCCGCTAAAGGTGGTGGCAAGAATAATGACGGAGAGGCCAATCAACCCGACTTCGGCAAGATGCAACGCCAGCGCGGCGATAAGCCAGACGCCGATGATCCCCTGCGCAATCAGACGCAGCGTCTCCTGGCGCGTACGCTGTTTGCGGCTCTGCTCGTCAAATTTATGCAGTTCTTTGCGGACCGGTTCAGGTAGCTGTGCGCCGTAGCCGAACAGCCTGAATTTTTCGACCAGAATGCAGGTCGCTAACCCGCAGACCAGCACAGGCACGCTGACGGGGGCCATGCGCAGGAAAAACTCGCCAAAATGCCATTCAGCCGCTTTCGCGATGATCAGGTTTTGCGGCTCGCCCACCATGGTCATCACGCCGCCCAGCGCCGTACCGACCCCTGCGTGCATCATCAGGCTGCGCAGAAACGCGCGGAACTGTTCCAGCACGTCGCGGTTATGCGCCTCGACGTGGCTATCGTCCTGTAAATCCTCACTTGGGCGAGAGGAGGCCACGCGGTGATAAATGCCGTAAAATCCGACGGCGACGCTGATCACCACCGCGACAACGGTGAGCGCATCCAGGAAGGCCGACAGAAAGGCGGCGGCAAGGCAAAACGCCAGCGAGAGGATCGTTTTTGACGTAATGCTCAGCAGCAGGCGGGTAAAGATAAACAGCAGCAGCTGTTTCATAAAGTAGATACCGGCCACCATAAAAATGAGCAGCAGGAGCACTTCCAGATTGGAGGCCAGCTCTGCTTTTACATGCTCTGCGGACGTCATGCCGATGACAACGGCTTCAAACGCCAGCAAACCGCCGGGCAGCAGGGGATAACACTTCAGCGCCATGGCCAGGGTGAAGATAAATTCCGCCACCAGCAGCCACCCGGCGATAAACGGATCCACGCTAAAAATGATGGGATTAACGACCAGGAAAACCAGCAGTATCAGTTTGTACCAGTCAGGAGAATGACCTAAAAAATTGCGCCACAGCGCGCGCCCAAAAGAAATTTCCACAACAGACGTCCTTCCCGTTAAGTAATACAAAACATCAGTATACGCAAAAATCGCGGCCCGGAGGCGGATAAGACCGCATTGTAAATTTCACAAAAATGAAACGGCGATCCCTCTTTTCTCACTTTGCCGCGCTACCTGCCGTTGCACGCCTCTGGTATGATGAGTCCAATTTGCAAAAAGCTGTGTAATGGAAATCTCACTATGGTCATTAAGGCGCAGAGCCCGGCGGGTTTCGCGGAAGAGTACATCATTGAAAGCATCTGGAATAATCGTTTCCCTGCGGGGTCCATTCTTCCGGCTGAACGCGAACTCTCTGAACTGATTGGCGTCACTCGCACCACGCTGCGTGAAGTGCTTCAGCGACTGGCGCGTGATGGATGGTTGACGATCCAGCACGGCAAGCCAACAAAGGTAAACAACTTCTGGGAAACCTCGGGGCTGAACATTCTTGAAACGCTGGCGCGCCTCGACCACGAAAGCGTGCCGCAGCTGATTGATAATCTGCTCTCCGTGCGCACCAACATCGCGACTATTTTTATTCGTACCGCTTTCCGTCAGCATCCTGAAGATGCGCTTGCGGTGCTGGCCAGCGCGAATGAAGTTGAAGATCACGCCGACGCCTTTGCCACCCTCGATTACAACGTGTTTCGCGGCCTGGCGTTTGCCTCCGGCAACCCGGTTTACGGCCTGATCCTCAACGGTATGAAAGGGCTCTATACCCGCATTGGTCGTCACTACTTCGCTAACCCTGAAGCCCGCAGTCTGGCGCTGGGCTTCTACCATAAGCTGAGCAAGCTCTGCACCGAAGGCCTGCACGATCAGGTATATGAAACCGTACGCCGCTACGGCCACGACTCCGGTGAAATCTGGCACCGTATGCAGAAAACGCTGCCGGGCGATTTGGCGATTCAGAGCCGCTGAAATAAAAAACCTCTCAATCGAGAGGTTTTTTTTCGCCCGGTGGCGCTACAGCGTATTCAACCGCGCCGGGCACCGATCCAGCAGCTCCACGCTGCCGTCCTCATTTTGCTGCTCCAGCTGCACGTCAAAGCCCCACAGGCGGTGCACGTGCTTCAGCACCTCTTTACGTCCTTTATCCAGCGGCGCGCGGTTGTGCGGAATATAGCGCAGCGTCAGAGAGCGGTCGCCGCGCAGGTCCACGTTCCACACCTGAATATTGGGTTCAAGGTTGCTCAGGTTGTACTGGGAGGAGAGGCGGGAGCGGATCTCCCGGTATCCTTCCTCGTTGTGGATCGCGGAGATCTCCAGATAGTTGTTGCGGTCATCGTCCAGCACGGTGAAGAAGCGGAAATCGCGCATAATCTTCGGCGACATGAACTGGCTGATAAAGCTCTCATCCTTAAAGTCGCGCATCGCAAAATGCAGCGTTTCCAGCCAGTCAGAACCGGCGATATCCGGGAACCAGTACTTGTCCTCTTCCGTTGGCGACTGGCAGATGCGCTTAATATCCTGGAACATCGCAAAGCCCAGCGCATACGGGTTAATCCCGCTGTACCACGGGCTGTTGTAGGGCGGCTGGAACACCACGTTAGTATGGCTGTGGAGGAATTCCATCATGAACCGCTCGGTGACTTTCCCCTCGTCATACAGATGGTTGAGAATGGTGTAGTGCCAGAATGTTGCCCAGCCTTCGTTCATCACCTGGGTCTGTTTCTGCGGATAGAAATACTGGCTCACCTTACGCACGATACGCAAAATCTCGCGCTGCCACGGCTCCAGCAGCGGGGCGTTCTTCTCCATAAAATAGAGCAGGTTTTCCTGCGGCTCGGACGGATAACGACGCGCTTCGGCAATCGTTTTTTCCTCCTCACGCTTCGGCAGGGTGCGCCACAGCATGTTCACCTGGCTCTGCAGATACTCCTCGCGGCTTTTCTGTCGGGCTTTCTCCTCCTGCAGAGAGATTTTCTGCGGGCGTTTATAGCGGTCCACGCCGTAGTTCATCAGCGCGTGGCAGGAGTCGAGCAGCTTCTCTACCTCGTCCACGCCGTAGCGCTCTTCGCAGTCGGTAATGTATTTACGCGCGAAGATCAGGTAATCGACGATGGAGCTGGCGTCCGTCCAGCTGCGGAACAGATAGTTATTTTTAAAGAAGGAGTTATGGCCGTAGCAGGCGTGCGCCATCACCAGCGCCTGCATGGTAATGGTGTTCTCTTCCATCAGATAGGCGATACACGGGTTGGAGTTAATGACGATCTCATACGCCAGCCCCTGCTGGCCGTGCTTGTACAGCCGCTCCGTTTCAATGAATTTTTTACCAAACGACCAGTGCGGATAGTTGATCGGCATCCCGACGCTGGAGTAAGCGTCCATCATCTGTTCGGAGGTAATCACCTCAATCTGATGAGGATAGGTATCCAGGCGATACAGTTTTGCCACCCGGTCGATTTCGGCGAGGTAGACATCCAGCAGCTCGAAGGTCCAGTCGGGTCCATCGCTCAGACGTGTGTTGTCCTTGTTCAGGGAATCAATAGTAGCCATTAGCGCGCCCTCGTTGTGGGTGCTCTCTCTGTCTGGAGAGCCTCCTTTCAAGCATAGATCAACGTGTTAAAAAGCGTGCTGGCGCAGAAATTTTTTCTTTGCGATTTCCCGTTTTTGATACGGCAAAAAAAGCGCACCCATCAGAATTTTATGCTGGTTAAAAATAAAGCTCAGCAGGAGATCCCAAATTACCCCTGTCCCCTGATGCTGGGGGATGTGTGAGGTAAGTCACCATAAAAAAGTCGTATGTTGAATAATATTTTCAACTAGGTTATCAATCTGTAATTAGATGATTGTTCTTTTGCTCATAATGGAGTGGCTATGCGTGTTGTCATACTGGGAAGTGGTGTCGTTGGCGTAACCAGCGCCTGGTATTTAAGTCAGGCGGGACATGAGGTTACCGTTATCGATCGTGAATCCGGCCCGGCGCTTGAAACCAGTGCGGCAAATGCCGGTCAAATCTCTCCTGGCTATGCGGCCCCGTGGGCGGCGCCCGGCGTGCCGCTGAAGGCAATCAAATGGATGTTCCAGCGCCACGCGCCGCTGGCCATCAGCCTTGACGGCACGCAGTTCCAGCTGAAGTGGATGTGGCAGATGCTGCGCAACTGCGACACCCGGCACTATATGGAAAACAAAGGCCGCATGGTGCGTCTGGCGGAATACAGCCGTGACTGCCTCAAAGCCCTGCGCGCGTCGACGGGGATTGAGTACGAAGGCCGTCAGGGCGGCACGCTGCAGCTGTTCCGCACCGAGCAACAGTATGAAAACGCCACCCGCGATATCGCCGTGCTGGAAGATGCCGGTGTACCGTATCAGCTGCTGGAAGCCAGCCAACTGGGGCAGGTGGAACCCGCGCTGGCCGAAGTGGCCCACAAGCTGACCGGCGGTCTGCGTCTGCCGAATGACGAAACCGGCGACTGTCAGCTCTTTACCCAGCGTCTGGCGCACATGTGCGAGCAGGCTGGGGTGAAATTCCGCTTTAATACCTCCGTCGACAAACTGCTGTCGGAAGGCGAAAAAATTTACGGCGTGAAGTGCGGCGATGAGGTGATAAAGGCGGATGCCTACGTGATGGCGTTTGGTTCCTACTCCACCGCCATGCTGAAAGGCATCCTCGATATTCCGGTCTACCCGCTCAAGGGCTACTCATTGACTATCCCGGTGAAAGAGGAGAGCGGGGCGCCCGTGTCAACCATCCTGGATGAAACCTATAAAATCGCCATTACCCGCTTCGATAACCGTATTCGCGTCGGCGGCATGGCGGAGATTGTCGGCTTCAACACCGAGCTGCTGCAGCCGCGTCGTGAAACGCTGGAGATGGTGGTGGGCGATCTCTTCCCGCGCGGCGGGTTTGTGGAACAGGCGACGTTCTGGACCGGCCTGCGTCCGATGACCCCGGACGGCACGCCGATTGTGGGCCGCACGCCATACAAAAATCTGTGGACCAATACCGGACACGGCACGCTCGGCTGGACGATGGCCTGCGGCTCGGGCCAGCTGCTGAGCGACCTGATTTCCGGGCGCACGCCGGCAATTCCGTTTGACGATTTAAGTGCTGCGCGCTATCAATCAGGATTTACGCCATCGCGTCCTCAGCACCTGCACGGCGCGCATAATTAAGGAGTTGTCATGTCCCGTCCTGTTCTGGCTCAGCTGGATCTGCAGGCCCTGAAGGAAAACCTGCAAATTGTTCGCCGGGCAGCACCTGGTTCGCGCGTCTGGTCAGTCGTCAAGGCAAACGCCTACGGCCACGGTATTGACCGTATATGGAGCGCGCTCGGCGCGACCGACGGTTTTGCGTTACTCAATCTCGAAGAGGCCATCCTGCTGCGCGAGCGCGGCTGGAAAGGGCCTATTCTGCTGCTGGAGGGGTTCTTCCACGCGGACGATCTGCCGCTGCTGGATAAGTATCGCCTGACCACCAGCGTTCACAGCAACTGGCAGATTAAAGCCATTCAGGATGCGAAGCTCCACGCTCCGCTGGATATTTATCTCAAGGTGAACAGCGGCATGAACCGCCTGGGCTTCCAGCCTGAGCGGGTGCATACGGTCTGGCAGCAGCTGCGTGGCCTGAAAAACGTCGGCGAAATGACGCTGATGGCGCATTTTGCCGACGCGGAAAAACCGGACGGCATTGCTGATGCTATGGTCCGCATTGAGCAGGCGGCTGAAGGGCTCGATTGTCCGCGCTCTCTGTCGAACTCGGCGGCGACGCTTTGGCATCCTGAAGCCCACTATAACTGGGTGCGTCCGGGGATCGTTCTGTACGGTGCATCACCCTCAGGCCAGTGGCAGGATATTGCCAACAGCGGCCTGAGGCCGGTCATGACCCTGCGCAGCGAGATCATCGGCGTGCAGACGCTGAAGGCGGGCGACACGGTAGGCTACGGCAGCCGCTTCCGGGCGAAGGGCGAGCAGCGGATTGGCATCGTCGCGGGCGGTTATGCCGACGGCTATCCGCGTATCGCGCCGACCGGCACGCCAGTGTGGGTTGATGGGGTGCGCACGGGAACGGTAGGCACGGTATCAATGGATATGCTGGCCGTTGACCTGACGCCATGCCCGCAGGCGGGCATCGGTTCACCGGTCGAGCTGTGGGGCAACGAAATCAAAATTGATGACGTGGCGGCCGCGGCGGGAACGGTAGGGTATGAACTGATGTGCGCCCTGGCACCAAGAGTGCCGGTTGTGACGGTGTAACTTGTATCTTTGCCGGGTGACGCGAAGCCGCCACCCGGCAAAAAAACTACTCCGCGTCCTCTTCCATCGGCCTCAAACCGACCTTCCGCACCGCGTTATCTTCTTTTTCTGCCACCGTCCAGATCATCCCGGCAAACTCCACCTGGTCACCCACAACCGGCGCAGCGCCAAGCCGCTGCTGAATGATTTCGCCCAGCGTTTGCGGGTTATCACCGTCTTCTGCACCTTCATCCAGGCCATAAATGAGCGCCACATCCGCAAACTTGGCGCTGGCTTCCAGAATAAAATCGCCGAAGAAACGCTGGTCCAGCGCCACGGGAGGCGACTGGCTGAACAGCTTGCCCAGCGCGGGCAGGTCGCGCTCGCGGCCAATGACGCACAGAATATCCCCTTCGCGCAGGCGGGTGCTGCCAGTCGGGTGCAGCAGGACATTATCGCGGAACAGGGCGGCAATGCGCGTTTCAGTCGGCATGTGCAAATCGCGCAGCGAGGCCCCCACGCACCATTTGTCGGCGCTCAGCTGATAGACGAACTGCTCCCACGGGTTTTCCGGGTGAATATCCAGCCCCACGCGGGAGACCGGCCAGCCTACGGGCGGCACCACTACTTTGGCCTTTTTCGCCGCCCACCCGAGCGACGTGCCCTGGAACAGCAGGGAAATCAGCACCACGAAGAACGCCACGTTGAAGAACAGCCGCGCGTTGTCGAGACCGGCCATCATCGGGAACACCGCAAGGATAATCGGCACCGCGCCGCGCAGGCCGACCCAGCTGATAAAGACGCGCTCGCGCAGGTTAAAACCGCGAAACGGCAGCAGGCCTGCAAATACGGAGAGCGGACGGGCGAAGAAGATCATCCACGCCGACAGCAGCAGCGCCGGAACGGCGATCGGCAGCAGGTCCGACGGGGTCACCAGCAGGCCCAGCACCAGGAACATGCCGATTTGCGCCAGCCACGCCAGGCCGTCAAAGTTCTGCAAAATAGCATGACGGTTGCGAATAGGGCGGTTGCCCATCAGGAACCCGCAGAGGTAGACGGCGAGAATACCGCTGCCGTCCAGCGCGGTGGTAACGGCAAAAATGAGAATGCCGCCGCTCAGCGCCAGCAGAGGGTAAAGCCCCGAGGGCAGAGAAATGCGGTTGATCGTCTGCTGTAACAGGTATCCCCCCGCCAGGCCGATGACAATCCCCAGCCCGAACTGCTGCAGAATATGCAGGGCAAACATCCAGCTCAGGCCCGTCTCGTGCTGCTGGATCATCTCTATCAGCGTGATGGTCAGGAACACCGCCATCGGATCGTTACTGCCGGATTCAATCTCAAGCGTTGAGCCAACGCGTTCGTTAAGCCCTTTACCCCCAAGCAGGGAAAAGACCGCCGCTGCATCGGTAGAGCCAACGATTGCGCCAATCAGCAAGCCTTCCATGAGATTGAGATTGAAAAGCCAGGCGGCCATCATCCCGGTGAGGCCGGAGGTGATCAACACGCCGACGGTCGCCAGCGACAGCGCAGGCCCTAAGGCCACGCGGAAGGAGCTCGCCTGAGTGCGCATCCCGCCGTCGAGCAGGATCACCGCCAGCGCGAGGTTACTCACCATGTAGGCGAAGGGATAGTTATCAAAGGGGATACCGCCGATGCCGTCAACGCCGGCCAGCATGCCGATGGCAAGGAAAATAACAAGAATGGGTATGCCAAGACGCGATGAAAATGAACTTAATAAAATACTGCTGGTTACAAGTACAGAACCCAAAATGAAAAGGCTGATTATCGCTGCGGCATCCAATGTTCTCTTTCTCCCACCTCAATGTTAACGCTGTTACTAAAACCCTAACATATTAACAACGGCAACAGCGTTTTATTAAGGGGGTTTTTTATGCTTTTATGACCGGATGACCACCGATCGTTAACCGACTGCCCGAAACATCATGTGTAAGCGTCGCCTGCGCGCCCAGCGCAAGGGTAACGGTCTGCTGTTCATGGCCGAAATCCAGACCGGTGATAACCGGAATATCCAGCCGCGAGCGGATGAAATCGACCATCGTTTCCAGGGAGTAGCCCGCATCATAGTCATTCGGGGCAGAGCCGCTGAAGCTGCCCAGCACGATCGCGGACTGGCGATCGAGAATACCGGCATGATAAAGCTGCAATAACATGCGCTCGACGCGGAACGGATGTTCGTTAATATCCTCCAGCACCAGAATGCCGTCCTTGATTTGCGGCATCCACGGCGTGCCGATGAGCGAGACCAGCATCGCCAGGTTACCGCCCCAGAGCTGGCCCTCACATTCCCAGTGCGGTCCATTGCCTTGCCATTCCACGCTGTAGGTGGGATTGCGCAGCGCGCGCCAGAAATGCTCCATGGTGAACGCGTCCAGTTCCGGTGCGCCGAAGTTACCGGCCAGCATCGGGCCGCTAAACGTGATGACGTTATGCAGCGCCAGAAGACCAAGCTGGATGGCGGTGAAATCGCTGTGGCCGCATATCAACAGCGGATCCTGCTGCTGGCGTTGTGCCAGGCCCTGCCAGTCAATGCTCTCAAGCAGCCTGCTCGCACCATAGCCGCCGCGCACCGAAAGGACTATTCGGTTTTCGCCCTTCAGGTTCACCAGGCTATTGATATCATTTAGCCTCTGCGCTTCTGTTCCGGCAAAACGCTGCTGGCGGCGGGGGATAATTGTCTGATTTTCTACCTGATGGCCGGATTCCAGTAAGCGCTGAACGCCCCGCTGCGCCGCGTCCTGGTTAATACAGTAGCCCGATGGCGCGATGAGATGAAACTGAGACATGGCAATTCCTTGCTGAATGAGAAACTAATTGTCTATATCATGCCGCGTATACGCCGCCTGCTTCAAGGGCGGCGCACCGCGATGACCGGCTATAAGGATAGATGACGTGAAATTGAGATGGTTTGCTTTTTTGATTGTTTTGCTGGCTGGCTGTAGTTCAAAACATGATTATCAAAACCCGCCCTGGAATCCGGAAGTGCCGGTGAAACGGGCCATGCAGTGGATGCCGATCAGTGAAAAAGCCGGGAAGGCATGGGGCGTCAGCCCGCGGTTGATCACCGCCATTATTGCGGTGGAGTCCGGCGGCAATCCCACGCTTGTCAGCAAATCCAACGCGGTGGGGCTGATGCAGCTGAAAGCCTCAACGGCGGGGAGAGAGGTCTACCGCTATATGGGCTGGAGCGGCCAGCCGTCGACCAGCGAGCTGAAGAACCCGGAACGCAACATTTCTATGGGAACCGCTTACCTGAGCATTCTGGAACACGGCGTGCTGAAGGGCATTGAGGATCCGGAAGTGATGCAATACGCGCTGGTGGTCTCTTACGTGAACGGCGCCGGGGCGCTGCTCAGAACCTTCTCCTCTGACCGCAAAGAGGCGATTGAGGAGATCAACGACATGGACAAAGATGAGTTCGTCGAGCATGTAGCGAAAAACCATCCGGCACCGCAGGCGCCTCGCTATATCTGGAAAGTACAGAAAGCGATGGATGCCATGTAATGCCGCAAACGGGCGGCGCTCGCTGCCCGACTTTTCCTACAGAACCTTATTCGCACGTTCCCGTGCTTCCCGTTCCAGCGAATAGATAATGCGCTGCAGCTCGCGCTCCGCGCCGGGCCCGACGTTCAGAAAACGGAAGCTCAGACGCGGCGTGGTAATCGTTTCATTTTTGCTGTCCACCACCGTGCGCTCGCTAATGGCAATCAGCTGTGCATCGAAATAAAAGCGGCCCCAGCCCGCCATATCCAGTTCTATTTGCGTGAACCGCATGCCTTCTACCAGACCCTCCGGCTTCGGGGTATCCATCAGCGCGCCCATTCCGCCCAGCGACAGGTCAAAGAGACGGAAGCGGATCTCTTTTTTGTCCGGCATTTTAGCCTTACAAAAATAGGCAGGATGAAGCGGGGCGCTGATGCGGAAATATTCACGGCGCTGGACAAACCAGAGGTTGCCAGGAAGGAGGGTAACAAAAGCCGGAAGTCCCTGGTATTCGCTCAATTCCAGTCGCGGCAGGACAAATTCCACTTTGGCCCCATGGGTTTCGGCCATGACCACGATATTCTCTGCTTTCAGCGCCGCGCGGTTTTCATACTCCAGGCTGCCCAGGTCAATAACCAGCCTCTCCTGCGAGACGTCAAGGATCTTGCTGATAAACTGATTATTCGACCAGCTGATGCGCAGCGGCACTTCGCCTTTTTGCAGGTCGCGTAATACCCCTAATACAGCCAGCGGATTTTGCTTGAGGAACTGCTCACTGTAATGACTCACGCCGGATGGCTCCTTGATTGATGACAGACTGTCTTAGCGTTATCGGCAATCCACCCTCAAACTTAATACAAACCGGTGAGATTTTTTTACCGTTGTCCGCAGGATAAGTCGGTGAGACGAAACTGGTTTTCCGGTGATGACCTATACTTAAGTTAGCTGTGCAGAAGGTTTTCTGCACATGCGTTTAATCTGCAAGAGGGCATTGCTATGGGTATCATCGCCTGGATTATCTTTGGCCTTATTGCCGGCGCTATCGCAAAACTGATCATGCCGGGAAACGATGGCGGCGGCTTTATTTTGACCTGCGTACTCGGGGTCGTTGGTGCGGTTGTAGGCGGCTGGCTGGCGACGATGTTTGGTTTTGGTGGTGACATCAGTGGTTTCGACATGCACAGTTTCCTGGTCGCTGTCGTGGGAGCCATTGTCGTGCTGGGCATATTCAGATTACTGCGACGAGCATAAAATGACAGAACGGCTCTCTGCGGAGGGCCGTTTTTTTTGCCGCTATATTGATTTGCTAATCTAAATGATAATAATTGTCGTTCCGTATTACATGTAATAACAAGACGACATTATGAACTCCTCACGTTTTACGTTATGCACCCTGGCGGGTGCCGTCACGCTGGCATTGCAGGTCCAGGCTTTCGCCGAAGAATCAACCATTGTCGTCACGGGCTCAGAGCAGGGCAGCGCGCTGCCGGCCTGGACCAACAGCGCCACCAAATCGGCCGTTGCCGAAAGTAAAACGCCGCAGGTTATCAACACGCTCTCTGCGCCGGAGATCGAAAAGCGTCACGCGAACTCCGTGAATGAAATCCTGCGCTATGCCCCAGGCGTCTCAACCGAGGTGCGGGGGAATACCTCCTATATGAGCGAATACAAAATTCGTGGCTTTACCGTTGATCAGGAGTTTTACAACGGACTGCAGCTACCCTATAACGTCACCGGTAACACCAAGGCGCGCATCGATCCGCTGTTAATAGAGAGCGTCGATATCCTGAAAGGGCCTTCATCGGTGCTTTACGGCGGCGGTTCGCCGGGCGGGCTGGTAAATATTCAAAGCAAAAAGCCGCAGCGGGAAGCCCGAACCGAGGTCGGTTTTAACACCGGGAACCGTAATCTGAAAGAAGGCTACCTCGATTCGACCGGACAAATTGCCGACAGCGACTGGAATTACCGCCTGCTGGGTAAGGCGACGGAGAATGACGATCAGCCGCACACCAGCCGCTATGAAAATTATCTGGTCGCCCCGTCCGTTACATGGCAACCCGACGGTAAAACCCGCCTCACCCTGGATGCGCTGGCGCAAAACTCCCCGAGCCTGACGCCGTCTAACCCGCTGCCGCTCGCTTATCTGCGGTCCAAATATGCCGATCGCCGGGATTACGCCGGAGATGAGTGGAGCGGGTTTAAGCAGCGGCAGTGGATGCTGGGCTACAGCTTCGAACACGAGTTTGACAGCGGCTGGGGCTTTAATCAGAAAGCGCGCTATTTCGACGTCGATACCCACCAGAACAGCGTCTACGCGACGGGAACGGGAAGTGAGGTCTATCAGCTTAACCGCTTTGCCTATACCACCGATGAAGATCTTAAGAGCTTCAACATCGACAACCAGGTGACTAAAACCGTTGCGCTGGGCGAATGGAAACACCATCTGCTGGCCGGGTTTGACTATCAGAGGCTGAACTCCCATTTCCACTACCGCTACGCGTCGACTACGCCGGGCATGGATATGCGTAATCCGGACTATTCGCAAATCCACGAAAGCGCGCTGGGGCTCTACACCGCCCAGAAAAACCGTCTCAGCTACCAGCAGAACGGGTACTACCTGCAGGATCAGGTGGAATTTGGTGGCTTAAATCTGTTAGGCAGCCTGCGCTACGACGATTACCGCTCCGTCACCACCGATTACCTGCAAAACGGCGATAAGGCCTGGGTATCGCAGGATCGCGTTACCAAACGCCTGGGGGCGCTTTACGCCTTCGATAACGGTATTTCGCCTTTTATCAGCTATTCAGAAGGTTTTGCACCGGTCTCGCCGCAGGGGACGCTCACGGCGAAAGACGTCAAGCCAACCACCAGCAAGCAGGTTGAAGGCGGGGTAAAATATCTGCTGGCAGAGTACGCCACGACGTTTACCGCCTCGGTGTTTAACATCCGGCAGAAAAACGTCGTCACCTCCGACCCGGGCTTCCTGAACTACCGTCAGACTGGTGAAGTGGAATCCAAAGGCGCGGAGCTCTCCGCCATCAGCCGCCCGACGGACAACCTGACGCTGATTGCCAACTATGCCTACACCCACGTAATTAATACCGAAGATGATAAATACCAGGGCAAGCGTCCCACTCATGTGCCGGAAAATGCGTTCAACCTGTGGGGGGACTACACCTTCGAGAGCACGCCGCTGAAGGGGCTGATGCTGGGCGCCGGGGCGCGCTATACCGGGCCGATGGAGATTTCACCGTCTAACGATGCGGGTAAGCTGGGGGGCACCACGCAGTACGATCTGGCGGCGTCGTACCGGATGGGCGAAATTCTGCCTTCGCTGGCGGGGCTGACGCTTAAGGCGAGTATGCAGAACATCACCAATAAAGAGACGCTGACCTGCTACGATGCGACCAACTGCTGGATTGGGCGTGACAGGACGTATCAGCTAGGGGCGAGTTACAGCTTCTGAATAAATCCCTGTGAGTTCAAAATGAAGGCCGGGTAAGGCGTAGCCATCACCCGGCAATACTCCCTTACTGCGCCGCAGCTTTCACCGGCGCAGCCTCATCGTTCGCCGCAGGCTGATTTTCCGGCACGCTGTCGCACGGTTTCTCTTTCGGACAAACCAGATCCAGCATTTTCAGCGTCACGCCGTTGCTCCAGCCGAACCCATCCTGGAGCGGATATTCACCGCCGCCACCGCCGGTACCGGTAGAAGAGACATCATACTTCTCCACCAGCTTCTTCTCGCGGTCGTAAGTATGCTGAACGTTCTTCAGGAAGCGCCAGGTCACGTCCATTGCAACCTTATCCTGCCCATAGTTCTGCAACCCTTCCGTTGCCACCCACTGCAGCGGTGCCCAGCCGTTTGGCGCATCCCACTGCTGGCCGCTGTTGATGGTGGTGGTGGTAATACCGCCCGGCTTCAACAGGCGTGCGGAGGTGGCCGCGGCCACTTTATCGGCGCGATCCTGTGCCGCCGCCTTCACGTAGAGCGGGAAGAGGGCCGCCGCCGTGAGCTGGTTGCGCACCTTCTTACTCTTGAGATCGTAATCGGCGTACCAGCCCTCTTTATCGTTCCACAGGTGGCGCTCAATGGCTTTTTGACGCGCGGTTGCTAATGCCTCGTATTTACTCGCCGCCGCGCTGTCGCCCGCCTCCTGGCCTGCTCGCGCGAGCAGTTTTTCCATTTTAAACATCAGGGCGTTCAGATCGACGGGCACAATGCTGGTGGTGCGGATGGTGCCGAGCTTTTGCGGGTCGTCCATCCAGCGGGAGCTAAAGTCCCAGCCCGAGGCCGCTGCGGAGCGCAAATCGCGGTAGATTTCCGTCGCAGGCCGGTTAGGGTTGCTCTTCGCCGTGGTGATATCGTCAAGCCAGGACTCCGGGCGCGGGGTATCGCGATCGTCCCAGTAGCGGTTGAGTACGGAACCGTCATCGAGCTTCACCACGCGCTGGTTAGCCTGCCCAGGCTGAAGGCTTTCTACACCCTCCATCCAGTAGGTGTACTCTTTTTCCATTTGTGGACGGTATTTTTTCAGCGCGTCTTTGTCATGCGTCGCCAGCAGCTCAACCATCAGTGAGAAGAACGGCGGCTGGGAGCGGCTCAGGTAGTAGCTGCGGTTACCGTTGGGGATATGGCCGAAGGTATCAATCTCATACGCAAAGTTATCCACCATATCGCTGATTTTGTCCCAGTGCTCGCTCTCCGCCAGGCCCAGCATGGTGAAATAGCTATCCCAGTAGTAGACCTCGCGGAAGCGCCCGCCGGGCACAACGTAAGGTTTCGGTAACGGCAGCAGGGAATCCCATTTGTTACTGGCTTTATCCGTGGTGCGCGTCAGCACAGGCCAGAGGTCGTCAATGTGCTCACGTAAGCTTTGTCCCGCAGGCGGCACATATTTTTCACCTTCCGCAGGCAGCGTGAAGTTCATCTCCACAAAGTGGCGCAGGTCAAAGCTTGTCTGGGTGTGCTGCATCCGGTAATCCGCCAGAATCATCAGCGGGTCGCTTTTGGGAACGGCATCGGCAAAGGTTTTCTGATCGGGAAACAGTTTGGCACTCTGCACGTCGTTAAACAGAGGGCCAAGCAAAATATCGGGTGAATTTTTCTGGTAGGCTGGCTGTTCTTCAGCATAACCCATCGTTGCCACACCGAGCAGCGCGCCTCCCAGCGCGAGGTGCAAAAGAGCAGGGCGTAAAGTACGAGGTCTTATCATCGGTTCGTCTCCTGTATTCCTGAGCAGCGTGACCGCTGTTATCAATCACCTGAAAACCTTAGACGAATATTGCCCGCTTCGCGTGTTGAATATCCCATTTTGCGCAGAACCAGACAATTTACCGCTTCGCACGCCCTGTCCGGAAGGATTTGTTGTGCAACAAAAAAAATAATAGAACCCAAAAGGCTATGTAGTCGAAATGGCGATGCTCCCTATTTGCGTATTCACTTTTATAATCAGGATGGATTTTATGAAATTAAAAAAAACGGTAATACTGATAAGTGCATTTTATTCCGGCGCTTAGACAGCAGCAGGCGGCCGCCGCGCAGGCAGCACCCGCCGTTGTTGTGCAGTCCGAAGAGCCGGTGAGCAAAGCCGAACCGCCAAAGCTGACGCTTTCAGGGTTTGGTGATATTAAATTTTATGGTGACGTGGCGTTTAATATAGATGCCGCCAGTAAAACAGGCAGTCTGACCTCCATTAAGCAAAGCGCTAATAGCGACCGGGCACCGGGATATAAAGAACGCTGGGATATTAACGGGCGTAATTTATGAGGTTTTGATGGTTATCGAAAAAGGGATAACGGCAATTTTGCCGGATTTTCCGTTCAGCCTCTCGGCGGGAAAATGTATCTCGATGATGCGGTATTCTTCTTCGGTTCTGTGAACGACGGGGAAATTAAAGTCGGACGATCTCTACAGCGACGGCTACGGGTTTACTATGACCTGGGACGGGCTTAAAACCGATCCGGAGAGCGGCGTGGTCATGAACCTCAACATTGCTTACCTGGACGCGAAGGGCGAGTACGATATTCATACCATCCATACGATCTGATCCCGAACGTCATGAAGATGAAAAACTTCAACATCTATCTGGGCGCGTATGCGTCCTGGGTCAACGCTTCGCCGAAAGCGGGCGATAAGAAAAACGACGATCGCTACGGTGGCCGCGTGCGCTTTAAATACTCTTTATGATGCCAGCCTGCCGGTCAGACCTCTTCCGGGGCCTGGCCGGCTTCCCGCAGCGTGCCCGGCGCATGGCCAATGATGCGCTTAAAGGCCCGGCTAAACGCCGCCAGCGATCCGTAACCCAGCCGCAGGGCGACCGTTTCAATCGGCTGATTTTCGTGACGAATGTACTGAATCGCCAGCCGCATTCTCAGTTCGCTGAGATACTTTGCCGGGGTCGTTCCCGTCGCGGCCAGAAACCGTTCGGCAAACACGGAGCGTGAGGTACCCGCTTCTTTCGCCAGGTCCGCCACGCTCCAGTTCAGGCCAGGCTGCTGGTGCATGGCGTAAATGGCCCGGCTCAGGCGCGGGTCGCGTAAAACCTGCACCCAGCCGGTGGCTTTACCGCAGCCGCCCTCAACCCAGCCGCGCACAATTAACGCCGCCACCACATCAGCCAGCCGGGCAAGGATCCCGGCGAACCCGGCCTGACGGGTCATGGATTCTCGCTCCATCGCCGCCAGTAGCGGATGAATTTCCGGCCAGGTGGACATCAGCCGGCTGACCATCATCACTTCCGGCATTGCTTTGATCAGCGGCTGCATCCCGCCGAGCTCAAAATCCATACACCCGCTAAAGATGATGGTGTTCTCACTCTCCGGACAGGGCTCGCAGGTAATGGCGCACACCGAGCCGCAGATAGGTTCGCTCGGAAAAGCGTTCACCGGAGTAATGGCTGCCTGCGCGTCAGAGAGCAGGGCGTGGGCATTCCCGCCAGGAATAAACAGCGCGTCGCCGCCGCTCAGTTCGAAGGTCGCACCGCTCTCCATACGCAGCAGGGCGCTACCGTGGCTCACAAAATGGAACTGCGCCTTACCGGGCGCCTGGTGGAACGCCACGCCAAACGGCGCGCTGGCTTCAATCCGTCGGTATTTCACGCCCGACAGGCGCATGCCGCGTAAGAGTTCGCTGATCAAATCGGGGGACTGAACGGTCATGGCGCAACTCCGGACGAATAATCAATAAGTGGAGATTATATGTCATAGATCGTCCACGGTGAACCCTCTATGCTTTTGCGACAGTTGTCACATTTTTATAACGGGAGAACAACAGATGAATTCATGTGTCGTGGCGAGAGAGGCCGTGGCGCCTGCCAGACCCGCCTGGCGGGCCGTCTATTCACTGGGGCTGGGCGTGTTTGGGTTGATAACGGCTGAGTTCCTGCCAGCCAGTTTGTTGACGCCGATGGCCGCGAGTCTGGGCGTCAGCGAGGGCATGGCCGGGCAGGCCGTCACCGCCACCGCCCTGGTGGCGCTGGTCACCGGGCTTCTGATTACGCCGGCGACCAAAAGTATCGACCGTCGCTGGGTACTGATGTTTTTCTCCGTGCTGCAAATCATCTCCAGCCTGCTGGTGGCCTTTGCGCCTACGCTGCACGTCCTGCTGATGGGGCGCCTGCTGTTAGGGGTCGCCATCGGTGGCTTCTGGGCGATGTCGACGGCCACCACGATGCGCCTGGTTCCGACGGATAAAGTACCGAAGGCGCTGGCGGTGATTTTCTCCAGCGTATCGATTGCCACCGTGGTTGCTGCCCCGCTGGGGAGCTATCTGGGTAGCCTGATCGGCTGGCGCAACGTTTTTGTGCTCTGCATTCTGCCGAGCGTACTGGCGCTGCTGTGGCAGATCTGGGTGCTGCCGTCCATGAAGCCCGAGAGCAGCGGTAGCCTCAGCACGCTGTTCCGCGTGCTGCGTCGACCGGGCATGATCGGCGGCATGCTGGCCACTATTCTGATCTTCAGCGGCCATTTCGCCTTCTTTACCTACCTGCGCCCGTTCCTGGAAACGGTGGGGCAGGCGAACGTTGAGACCATTTCACTGATCCTGCTGGGCTTTGGGCTGGCGAACTTTGTCGGTACTTCCGTTGCCGGACATCTGCTGGCACGTAATCTGCGCCTGACGCTGGCGCTGGTGCCGTTCGCCATGGGCATACTGGCGCTGACGATGGTGGCGTTTGGCCATCTGGCGATGCTGGACGGTTTCCTGGTGGCGCTGTGGGGCTTTGCGTTTGGTCTGGTTCCGGTGGGCTGGTCAACCTGGCTTGCCACCACCGTTCCGGATGAAGCCGAAAGTGCAGGGGGGCTGCTGGTGGCCTCAATCCAACTGGCGATAAGCGCCGGTGCGGCCGGGGGCGGGGCGGTATTTGACCTTAACGGTGCCAGCGGCGTATTCGCCGGAAGCGGGTTCCTGCTGGTGACGGCGATGGTGATTGTGTTGATGGGCGTGAAAGTGAAAGCGGAATGATTTTTTGCCGGGTGAGCGTTCGCGCCACCCGGCTCCAGGCTTACAGCCCTTTCTTATCCATTAGCACCGCCAGATCCACCAGGCGGTTAGAGAAGCCCCACTCGTTGTCATACCACGCCAGGATCTTCACCATGTTCCCGCCAATTACCAGCGTGGAAAGCCCGTCGATAATGGAGGAGCGCGGGTCGCCCTGGTAGTCGCTGGAGACCAGCGGTTCATCGCTATAGCCCAGGATCCCTTTCAGAGGCCCGCTGGCGGCCGCGTTGCGGAACGCCTCATTCACCTCTTCGGCGGTTACGCTACGGCTGAGCGTTACCGTTAAATCCACAATCGACACCACCGGCACCGGCACGCGCAGGGAGTACCCGGTCAGCTTGCCGTCCAGGGAGGGGATCACTTTGCCCAGCGCTTTCGCCGCGCCGCTGGAGTAAGGCACAATCGACAGCGCCGCCGCGCGCGCGCCGCGCAGATCTTTTTCCGGCTGGTCGTGCAGCGCCTGGCTGTTGGTGTAGGCGTGCGTCGTGTTCATCAGACCATGCTCGATCCCGAACTGCTGATGCAGCACCTGAGCCGCCGGCGCCAGACCGTTAGTGGTACAGCTCCCGTTACTGACGACCACGTGCTGAGCCGGGTCGTAGCGATCGTGGTTCACTCCCATCACAACCGTCAGATCGTCATTCTTGCCAGGCGCGGAGATGATGACGCGCTTTGCGCCACCCTGCGTGACGTGCACCGCCGCTTTTTCCCGATCGGTAAAGAAGCCGGTGGCCTCAATTACCACGTCAACACCAACATCGCGCCACGGAATATTTGCCGGGTCGCGTTCGCTAAACACCACAATCCGCTGACCGTCCACCTGCAGCGCGCCGTCAGCCGCTTCAACGGGCGCGGGCAGTTTGCCCAGAAGGGAATCATGTTTCAGCAGGTGGGCGAGGGTTTTACTGTCCGTCAGATCGTTAATGGCCACAATCTGAAGATCCGGGTTACCCAGCGCCGCGCGCAGGAAATTACGTCCGATACGGCCGAAACCGTTAATACCGACCTTAACCATGGTGCACTCCTTATCTCTGTTGTCTGGAGTCACTGTAGGCGCGGGGCCGGTTGGCGTAAACGACAAAAAAGGATCAGATTACGCCATCTTGCGGCAGTGGAAGCGCTGGCGGTACTCGCCTGGCGTGAGGTGGAGCTGTTTCTCAAACACGCGGCGCAGGTTAATGCTGGTGCCAAACCCGCTTTGCTCGGCAACCCGCTCAAGGGGATCATGGGTCTGCTCAAGCAGCTGTCGGGCGGCGGCCAGGCGCGCTTCCGTCACGTAACGGGCAGGCGAGACGCCCGCGTCGCGGGTAAAAACCCGGGTGAAATTGCGCGGGCTCATCGCCACCTTTTCGGCCAAATTTTCAACGCACAGGTCGGCGGTGAGGTTCTGCAGGATCCAGGTTTGCAGTTCGCTTATGGGCCCCGATGCGCCAGGCTGCTGCAGGCTATAGCGGCTGAACTGCAGTTGTCCGCCGGGGCGACGCAGATACATCACCATGTCCTGCGCCACGTCGCGGGCGAGGGTAAATCCGTAGTCGTCTTCCACCAGCGCCAGGGTCAGATCGAACCCGGAACTCACGCCGCCGGAGGTCCAGATGGGGCCATCCTGAATATACAGCGGGCCGCCTTCGACATGGATAGCCGGATACTGGGCTTGCATCGTCTCCAGCAGCCGCCAGTGGGTGGTTGCGCGGCGGCCGTCCAGCAAGCCGGTCTGGGCAAGCAGCATCGCGCCCCCGCAAATGGAGGCGACCCGCCGGGCGTGCGGGGCAGCGAGGTGCAGCCAGTCCACCACCGCCGTGCTCTCCTGCTCGTTGATCCCGCGTCCGGTGATGATAATGGTGTCCAGCGGTTCGCGCGGATCCAGCTCCGGCAGACGATAGTCCGCCAGCAGGTTCAGGCCAGACTGGCCGTGGATCACCTGGTGGGGCTGCGTGGTGGCAATGATGATACGGTAGCGGGGCTGGGCAAGCCCTTCCGGATGCAGCCGGTTGGCCTGCATCAGAATGTCGGCGATACCGGCGGCCTCAAACAGCATGCCGCCGTCAGGTACGATAATTAGTATTTTCTTCATGTCCTGAAAAGTACCTTTACCACAGAATAAGTCAAGCCGGGCGTGACCCTGCGTTTCCGGCAAAGCAAAGCGATTTAAGTTCTTTGTCATTTCAGGCGTTATCCCCGATCGTCAGAGCATTGTCTCTGGCGAAACGGCGTCTGAAGGAATGAGTAAACGAAGCTCCCTCTATTTACATCCGCAGCAGCGCAATCACATCCACCGACTTGCATCTGGGGTTCTGTGGCGAAGTGAACTCCCTACGTGGCTGCTGATCGTCATTATCTATACCGGCTGGTTTTCCACCCTAACATTCTGGCAAACGCTCGGCCTGCTTCCCGCCACGCTGCTGCTTATCTGGTTTACCGCCTGGTACATGTCCCTGCAGCACGAGCTGATCCACGGACATCCCACCCGTTTTGCCCGGCTTAACCAGCTGTTCGGCACGCTCCCGCTGGCGGTCTGGTATCCGTATGGCCTGTACCGGGATTCCCATCTGGCCCATCACCGTCACGATAGCCTGACCTTTCCGGCGGATGACCCGGAGTCGTATTATTTTACCGAGGCGAGCTGGGCGCGCTTTTCCCCGTGGCAGAAGCGCCTGATCCGGGCCCGGAATACCTTTGCCGGGCGGCTTCTGCTGGCGCCGCTGCTGGATATCGTCCAGACGCTGGGCGGTGCCGGGGCGGCGTTTCGTGATTTTCACCTGCGGGCGATGGCGATGTGGCTGGTTCACGCTCTGCTGCTGGCGGCACTTTTCGCGTGGATGGTGCATCACGGCTTTTCACCCGTCTGGTTTGTGCTGGCGGTGAGCTATCCGGCGCTGGCGCTGACCAAGGTCCGCTCGTTCTACGAACATCGGGCGGCGGACGATCCGCTCGCGCGCTCGGTCATTAACGAGGCCGGGCTAGTCTGGCGGGTGCTGTTTTTGAATCTCAACTACCATTCTATTCACCACGATTTACCGGGCGTTCCCTGGTACGGGTTGCCGACGATCTACCGGCAAAACCGGGAGGCGTACCGGCAGCGTAACCACGGCTTTGTGGTACGGGGCTACGGTGAATGGCTGCGCCAGTTCTGGACCCGGCCAGTGGAGGTCACCGTCCATCCCGGAAAACAACAGGAGGAGAGATATGAGTAACCTGCTGGCGTTTCCCATGTACGCCGTGGATCGCGGCGATACCCGCGCGCTCTGGCTGGCGGTGCAGCATCTGCTGGCCGCGCGTGGCGTGCCCGTCGGTGGTGCTCCCGGCTGGCCGGAGTCTGACCTGCTGGCCCACTGGCAACAGCCTGAGCTTATCCTCAGCCAGACATGCGGCTACCCGCTGGTGACGCAGCTACCGGAGGTACAGGTGGTGGGCTGTTTTCACTACACCGCCGCGGGCTGCGAAGGGAGCCAGTACCGCAGTTTTCTGGTAGCGCGCGCGGAGGAAAGGCATCTCACGCTGGCGGATTTTCGCGGACGTCGGGCGGTTTGTAATTCGGAAGACTCGCAGTCCGGCTATAACGCGCTGCGAAAAAAGGTGGCTCCCCTGATTGTTGACGGGCCATTTTTCTCACAAACGTCCTTCAGCGGCAGCCACCGTCAGTCGCTGATTGACGTGCAGCGCGGGAAGAGCGATATCGCCGCCATCGACTGCGTGACCTGGGCGCTGCAGGAGCGTCATGAGCCGGAACGGCTTGCGGGGCTGGCGGCGTTCGATCGAACGCCGCTGACGCCAGGGCTGCCATTAATCACGTCGCGACGCGCGTCCCCCGAAACGCTCAGCGCCATTCGCGATGCGCTGCGCGAGCTGGTGAGTGCGCCGGACTACCGGGAGGTCTGCGCCGCAGTGCTGATCGGCGGTTTCAGCGTGGTGACGCGCCAGGCTTACGCTTCCTTGTCCGCGTGATAAATCGCCTGCGCGTCGGTAAAGCAGCGCAGCGCCAGCGAAGAGACGGGTTTCTGCCTGCGCATAATCAGGCCGATGGGAGCCTCAATGTTCGCGTCGGCGATGGGGACAATCCTGAAAGTGCTGTTCAGGGCTTCCAGCCCGTTATTCAGAGGCATCACGGCGCAGCATACACCGCTCTGAACCGCCTGAATGATCTGGAACGTAGAGTCGCTCTCAAAAACGGCCGTCGGTTCGATGCCAGCAGCTTTAAAGCTGGCCTCCATATGCGCCCGGTAGTGCATCCCTTTGGTCAGGAACCCCAGCGGAAAATCCGTCAGGTCGTGCCAGGTCAGCGTCTCCGGGGTAAGCTGGAAATGACGGGTATCGTGGAGCAGGCCCATCTTCGTTTTGGGAAGCTGAATAATGTCAAACAGGCTGGTGTCGATGCTGTTCAGGTAGCAAATCCCCAGCTCAAGCTGATTGCGGCTGACGCCGTCGGCAATCTGCGCCGAAGACATAGAATAGAGGCTGTAGGTCAGCTCCGGGTACTTTTGCGTAAGCAGGCGGATAAAGATCATCGGATCCACGCTCGCCAGCGGCACCATCCCCAGACGTAATTCTCCCACCACCTGGCCTTTACACAGCGCGGCTTCCGCCTGCAATCCGTCGTGCGCGGCAAGAAGCGCGCGCGCCCATGCGAGGATGCGCTCTCCCTCCGGCGTAAACCCTTCAAAACGCTGCCCGCGCACGATCAGCACCAGCCCCAGCTCCTCTTCCAGGCTGCGGATGCGCATGGAGAGGGTCGGCTGGGTGATATTGCACCGCAATGCCGCTTTACCAAAGTGGCGGGTCTCGTCGAGCGCGAGTAAATATTTTAACTGTTTTATGTCCATCACTCTTCTCTGCGCGTAAAGCCTTACAGCATGCGGATCTCTTTCGAGCGCAGGGTAATGCGAACCGGAACCGATTTATACGACGGCGTACCGCTGTCCTTATCGAGATAATCGAGCGGCACCAGCACGTTGGCCTCCGGGTAATACGCGCCGACGGAGCCCGGGGCGATGTTGTACGCCACCACCGTAATATCTTCCAGCCGCTGCGCGCTGCCGGGGAGGGCGGTTTCGATATCCACGCGATCGCCGTGTTCCAGCCCTGACTGCGCCATATCTTCTTCGTTCATAAACAGCACGTCGCGGCGGCCAAATACGCCACGGTAGCGATCGTCCAGGGCGTAAATGGTGGTGTTGTACTGGTCGTGGCTGCGCAGCGTGATCAGGCGCAGCACATGCTCGCCTTCACCGCTGGCGTTTTCCTGTACGCCATCGAATACCGAAAACATCGCTTTGCCCGTTGCGGTCGGCCAGATACGCTGTGTCGGAGGCAGCGGCATGCGGAAGCCGCCGGGAACACGGATCCGCGCATTGTAGTTCTCAAAGCCCGGAATGGTCTGCTCGATCAAATCGCGGATGCGGTCGTAATCCTCGACCAGCGTCAGCCAGTCCACGCGTGTTTCCGGCAGGGTAGCTTTTGCGAGGCCAGCGACGATGGCAGGCTCCGAACGGAGCAACGGCGAGGCGGGTTTCAGCTTGCCGGAGGAAGCATGCACCATCGACATGGAGTCTTCGACGGTGATGGACTGGCGGCCGGTGGCCTGCATATCCAGCTCCGTGCGGCCGAGGCACGGGAAAATAAAGGTCTCTTTGCCCACCAGCAGATGGGTACGGTTCAGCTTGGTCCCGACGTGCACGCTCAGATCCAGGTTACCCATCGCCGGGAAACCGTTCTCGTGGTCGGGCATCGCGACGGCAAAGTTACCGCCGAGGCAAATGAGCGCTTTTGCGCGACCGTCGATCATGGCCTGCGTCGCATGTACTGCATCGTGTCCGTGACGGGAAGGGGGCTCAAAGCCAAACACCTCTTTCAGGCGGTTCAGGAAGGCCGGGGCAGGCTTCTCGCTAATCCCGACGGTCCGGTTCCCCTGAACGTTAGAGTGGCCGCGCAGGGGGCAGATCCCCGCGCCGGGCTTGCCGATATTCCCGCGCAGAAGCAGCAGGTCAGCAATCAGGCGGACGTTCGCCGTGCCTTTATTGTGCTGGGTAATCCCCATTCCGTAAGTAATGATGGTGGCGTTTGATTTGGCATAGGCCTCGGCCACCTTTTTGAGCGCCGCCTGGCTGAGCCCCGACTCGCGCTCAATGTCGTCCCAGCGGGTCTGCGCGATATCGGCGGCAAAATCTTCAATACCCCGGGTGTGTTCTGCAATAAACGCGCGGTCGAGCACGTCACCGCGTTCGGCCTCCATCTCCAGAAGGTGTTTAGCAATGCCTTTCAGCGCGGCGGCATCGCCCCCGGCCTTCACCTGGAAGTAGGTCGAGGCGATGTCCGTAGAGCCATAGGTTGCCATTTCAATCACGCTTTGCGGGTCGGCAAAACGTTCGAGGGCGCGCTCGCGCAGCGGGTTGAAAACGATAATCGGCACATTGCGACGCGCCAGCTCGTGCAGGGTACCCATCATTCGCGGATGGTTGGTACCGGGGTTGTGACCGATGGAGATCACCAGCTCAGTCTTGTCGAAATCGTCCAGCGAGACGGTGCCTTTCCCAATTCCGATGGAGCGCGGCAAGCCGACGCTGGTGGCCTCGTGACACATATTCGAGCAGTCCGGGAAATTATTGGTGCCGTACTCGCGGGCGAACAGCTGGAACAGATACGCCGCTTCGTTAGAGGCGCGCCCGGAAGTATAGAACTCGACCTGGTCCGGTTCGAGCCCGCGCAATATTTCCCCGATGCGTTGAAACGCCTCGTCCCAGTCGACGGGCCGGAAGGTATCGCTGGCCCGGTCATAGCGCAGGGGATGCGTCAGACGACCGTAACCTTCCAGCTCAAAGTCCGATTTAGCCAGCAGCGAGGAGACGCTGTTTTCCGCCAGAAAATCGGGCGTCACGCGCTTACTGGTCGCTTCCCAGGTCACCGCTTTCGCGCCGTTCTCGCAGAACTGGAATGTCGACTTGTGCTCTTTATCGGGCCACGCGCAGCCGGGGCAGTCAAAACCGTCCGGCTGGTTGGTACGCAGCAGCGTCGCGGGAGCGTCCAGGGTATCCATTTGGGTACGTACCGCAATGGCCGTCGCCTTCAACGCGCCCCAGCCGCCGGCAGGACCATCGTAGTGTCTGATACCGGGAACTGAGCGTCTTTTCGTGTTCATACTGACTCCTGACGTGTTTGGTCGCGCAACGGCTGGGTAATAAGCAAAAGCAATGACTGGTGGAGATGGAAATCCACGCGGTTGAGTTACGGCTCTTGCCTGTAATTATCTTTATAACAATGAGTTAAAAATGTTGGCATGCAACTATTTAAAGACTGTCTCTTATACACATCTGCCGCTGCCGACGACGGA